>JAAHGE010000129.1 GCA_010672635.1 Desertifilum sp. SIO1I2
CGCTGTGCCTAGATGAATTCATCTAGGCACAGCGCCAAACTTTAGGTTAACTGAGTAACTTAAAGTTGTATTCTAGGTTAGTGACTAGCTTCATTGTTTTAGCTAGCTTTCAGAATTTCCTCAAGGATTGGAGCAACTTGCTGCTGCCTATTTTCTAGATGCTGTTTAATTTGCAAGCGCAGCCAGGATGTAGGTGCATCTTTACCATTAATTTTCAGTCGAATGCGATCGCTTTTAGGTAACCGAGCATTGAGAGAGCGAATGACTGCACGACATTGACGCAGCGTTAGTTGCTCAATTTGTCCGAGTTCGAGAGCAGTATCGATGTTTGTATTTCTGATATCTGCTGTTTGTTCGTCTGTTAGGTCAATGGGTTCAGTTTTAGATGATTCCAGGTGATGAGTCAAAATGTAGTGAGCAAAGAGGCTACCATAGCCAACAATTGCTACGGCTTCAATTACAAAAATCAAAACCTTTTGAAATAGAGGGTACATTGAGCTTTACTCCAACTTTTTGGTGGAGCGGCGATCGCCGCTAAAACAGGAATAAAAAGCGATAAACTCATCAATTGTTAGAAAGTTAGCATGACCTATAATTAGAGAGTTAAGCAAGGTTTTATTGAGGTAATTTGAAGATGAAAACAGTTATATAGCAGTCCTAAATCAAACTTGAAAATTTTACCAAGGACAAATGACGAATGACTAAGGACAGCCCAGACGAGAAGTTTTACAACTCAAATAGGATTGCTATAGTAACTCCGCTTGCAGAGTTTCTTTCTCAACCTCATATAGAAGCTTCTCCAGCCTGGGAGTTCATCAATGGACGTGGAATCCAAAAACCAAAGCTAACCCTGTTTCACTCGCGATTACAGCGCAATCTGGTGAATTACATCAATTTTCAGACTGAAAGGTTTGAAGCGGTGCAAGAGTTACGCTGTATTGTACCTCCCTACTCGCCAGTACCCGATATTTCTGTTGTCCTGCGTTCGCGTCTTCCTGAAGAAGATGGACCTTTGAATGGAGCGCCAGATTGGTTAATTGAGATTCGTTCTCCTGACCAAGGTACCCTAGATTTACAAAATAAGATTCTCCACTGCCTCAGCAATGGAACGCAACTGGCTTGGTTAATTGATCTGACTCGCCAACAGATTTGGGTCTGGCAAGGAGATGATTTGCCAAGTATCTACTCAGAAGAAGAGATTTTGCCAACTTTGGGGGAGTTACCAGAGCTTACAGTTCGTGCAGTGATGGCGATGACTCGCAGGCAATAGAACCCGATTCCCCAAGCGCGATGAATCGCCCGCAGTAAATCCAGATCTCCTGCTAAGCTTGCCGCCGATTTGGCATGGGTATTAGGTACGCTTGGGGCAAAGATTCAGTGGCAAGAAGGCTACCTAGATCTGATTATTGTTGAGCGATCGCCGATCTGGATTGTAAACGTCAAAGAGCAGTATCAGAATGACCTCTGGATGTGGCGATCGCCATAAGAATGAGTCAGAGCTGGGTTTGCAACCTCGAAAATAAGCTGCAAGACAAACCTCTCAAACCCTTGTACGCTGAACGACTCAGCAAGATTCTGAGACTTTCTCAGTAGGCATAGCAGAGTAAGTACAAACAGTACTTGAAAACTTCCACCAAGCGATACGGTTGGAGTCTAACTTTCTGTGGCGATCGGCAGGAACAGTAGACGCTGGCAAAAAGTACTCAAAAACTTCCACTGACTGATACGCTGACTCGTTTTTTCGGCGAGATTTGGCATAAATTTTCTTAAAAACAAGCAAAAGTACTCGTTTTCTTCCACCAGGTGATACGCAAGAGGCAATTTAAGTACTTTTTTGTAAATCGCTGTGTTTCTTATCCAGAAAAGGTTTTAAGTCTTTTGCATCTCAACTTAAGTACTTAAAAGTACTAAAATTCTTCCACTGAGTGATACGGAAACTTCCACTAAGGAGGGCGCTGCAATCAGTGGGTGGGTGGTGGTGTAAAAGAAAAACCGCAAGTGCGGCTTTTAGTAGGTTGATGATTAAATTTGATGGTTACTTGATGAAGTCATCCGTCTCGTCATTTTCTTCTTTGACGTTGCGTTTTGATGCTTTAACCGCATCTTGTATGTAACGAAAATGTAAGTCAATGACTGCTTGTTCCGATGCTAACCAATAGCAGTTGTTCAGAATTTCATCAAGAATTTCGTCAGCCGTATAATCAGCATAGAAGTGATTGAAATGTTCGTTGAACTTCTCCCAATCCAATGCTTTTCCCTTGGCTAACTGTCGCTGCTTAGCACGTCCTGTGAGTTCGCGTGCGACATGCAGAAACATTTCTTGACGTTGTTCTTCATAGCTATCTGCAAATTGCTTTTGCATGGGGGTTGGCGCTTTGACATGAGCCATGATTGCTACTCCTAGCTGAACTTCACAACTGAAGCGACGACAGTCGAATCTATTTCTAGAATTCAGTCGAGCTGTAATTTCTTCACCCCTTGAGGAGCGATAGATGCTTTGATTCTTCTTACTTTGGCTCAATGCCAAAAACTTATTGAGGTCAACTGAGCCAGTTAAAATTGTTAACGATTTATGGGAACTGAGGTGGGTGGGATTACAGTAACCCTTAGCGGTCAAGGTATTCCTTACCCTCAAAGGAAGTCACTATCTTATGTAACGGTTTTGAGAGAAAAAACACCAAGCGTTACATAAGATAGTTAAAGCTGTTGCGACCTTGGCTGGAATTGAGTCTTATGTAACGTTTACATTGCCTTCAACGTTACATAAGACAGCAAAGTGCATAGGTTACCGGAGCCTGCAAATAGACTTACAGCGCTAGAAGTTAGTTTTCTTCTTTTCCAATCAAATCTGCATGGCTACAGTTGAGAACAAGTGGCAGGGCATCCCAATGGTCTAAACGAATATTCGGACGATCGGTTGCTACCTTCCACTTATAGACCGTTTTTGGGTGTGGCGCTCTACCCGTCAATTCCCCAAGTTTTGCGGCTAACTCTTCATCGCTTATTCTTCTGTCAGCCATAATCGCTGCCAGATTCCATTTGCCAAGCAATAGAACTCGTCTAGCCATTGATTCCTTATCTTTGAGGCTTCTACGCTGCCATTGATTTAAAGTTTACCATAACGGATTACTGCACTATTAGCGCATTAATGCTACTATAGTGCCTATAGAGGACTTCTCTGACTGGCTTTTTAGGATTTGGCGATCGCATACTGACCCTGAGGCGCGGAGGCGAAGCGAACTGCAAACTCATGAAACTCTCGCCATTGGAAAAAGTTACTCAGCTCTTAGAGCGCTGGAACGCTGAGGAGCTAAAACAGCTTCAAAGCTGGCTATCCGTTCGCATCGAACAACTAGAATCTTTAGCACAAGAGATTGAGTTACCACCTGTTAAGTCAGGAAGAGTTGCGCTCAGCGTGCATCGCTTCAACTCGATTGTCTACCGTCTAGAAAAGGTTCGCTGTGGCAAGGAGAATTGTCATCGCTGTCCGCACGGCCCCTATTGGTACGGTTATCAACGAAGTAACGGAAAAGTAGTGAGTTTTTATGTGGGAAAGAAGTTACCTGAAAATCTTATGTAACGCATACGCTAGTTCTAACGTTACATAAGATAGCTTCAAGCCTCTTACCCCTCTTCTGTCACTCTCCGAGAAATCAGATAGGATAGATCAAAGGTAAAAACGCTACAAGGCAGTCAGAGCAATGGATGTAGAGCGACAGATTCTGAAACATTTGCCTCGGGATGCTCAACCCACCGTAGGGTTCATTGATGAATATTGTAGCAGCTACAAAGACTTGTTTAACGAAGTAAGAGGGTACGAATGTTTTAAATATTTACATCTAGGAATGATCTCGTCAATCAAAAGAAAATCGCTGCCAGAAATTGCCAAGGTGGTGGGAGTGAACTCGGCACAATCACTGCATCACTTTATTGCTCAATCGCCTTGGTCAGTCACCGAGTTGAGACAGCGAAGATTACTCTTGACATTAAAGGCGTTAACCGGAAAGAAAATCACAGTAGTTATTGATGAAACCGGAGACCGAAAAAAAGGGAAAGTAACGGATTATGTAGCGAGACAATACTTGGGAAGTGTGGGCAAAATAGACCGGGGAATAGTCACGGTCAATGCTTATGGCATTTACGAGCAAGTCACTTTTCCACTGCTGTTTAAAATCTTTAAACCCAAAGGAACACTAAAACCAGAAGACCAGTATAGGACAAAAATTGAATTAGCCTCACTAATCATTGAAGAGCTGGTTGAATTTGGCTTTGAAATCTCCTTAGTGCTAGCAGATAGCCTGTACGGAGAAAGTAGCGCCTTTATTCAAACACTAGACAGATACAAATTACCTTGGGTCTTAGCAATCAGAAGTAATCATGGAGTGTTAATGCCGTCCCATCAAAGGGTTAGAGCCAATAAGTGGTGTAGATTTGAGCGGATATGGCTTGACAATCGCCCGTTTGAGCTTCTCGTTTGAGCCACAGATCCAGCGTATTGCGACTGATGCCAAACATCTGCGCGACTTGGGTCTTGCGGTCTCCTCGTTTGACGGCGGCGATCGCTTTTTGCCGTAGGTCATAGCTGTAGGGCGCAGGCATTGTGACTCCTCAGTGTTCTTCTACCTCTAGAATAACGTCCTAAAGTGCTTGTGTAGTGCTATATTTAGCGACAAAACCTCGGAAACTCGATATATCCGAGAAATTATTTTTGGCAAGAGACATTCGAGAATTTATTGGGAAATCACCACTGACCCAGAAACGATGCCAGAAAATTCCACCTCGTTCGTCATGACTAATCTTTCTGGTAAAAGTCCTCAAATTAAAAAGATGCTGGGGAATCTTTATGGGCTAAGAACCTGGATTGAATATGGGTTCCGTCAGTGTAAACAAGAGTTAGGTTGGAAGGACTATCGTTTCACTAAATTTGAGCAAATGGAGAAGTGGTGGGAACTCATTATGAGTGCTTATCTGATGATTAGTTTGAACACGAAAGTTTTCGGTCTGTTAAATCCAGTTC
This sequence comes from Desertifilum sp. SIO1I2, assembly GCA_010672635.1. Lineage (GTDB taxonomy): Bacteria > Cyanobacteriota > Cyanobacteriia > Cyanobacteriales > Desertifilaceae > Desertifilum. The sequence continues at coordinate 5,018 of JAAHGE010000129.1, forward strand.
AGACTGAATCTAATGTTGATGAAGTTCACGCCAATTTTCCTCGTCATCAACAATGGAATGAGCAAGAGGGATGGAAAAACACTCTCAATAATCTTCGTTTAATTATTCAACCGATTATCTTATTGTGGTTAATTCATCCCTGGTTAGAGATTTTTCCAAATCGTTATTTATTGCTGGGATTTCATCAACTCATTGCCCTCATGAATCAATTTTATTCTTATTTTCCCGATGGCTAACCCGGTTTTTAAATTACTCCTTGAATTCGGAAAGTGACAGAAGAGGGGTAAAGGAGAGCGATCGCGAGTGCTATCAAGCTCTCCAGATTTAGATTTAGGGACGTGGGTGTTTATTAGGAAGCAACATTGCTGAAAAGGGTCTAACAAGGCAATCCCTTGCCTCAATCCTCATCCGACTCAGAAAACAACGATTCCAAATCCCGATATCCACTCACCACCCGCACAATTTCCACCCCATCCTCAATCACCCGATAAAGAATGATGTAACCCTCAAGAGGAACACCCCGTAACGACGGCTCAATGTCAGCATAAGAACGTCCCATATTCGGAAACTTCACCAAGTTCTTGCATTTCTCCTCAAACCCATTCACAAACCGTTCGCCAGCTTCTAGACTCCGACTCAAAAAATAATCAGAAATCTCATCTAAGTCCTGACTGGCTTCTGGTGAAATCATGTAACGACTCATCCTTGATTCTCACCAGCTTTTTTAAGCTTCTCCCGCAGTCTAGCAATCACAACCTCCCCATCAATTCCTTCCCCTCTATCAAGCTGTGCAATCCCAACCGCTACTTTTCCCCGGGTTTCTTCCACCCATTTTTCATACTGCTGATCTCGTTCTTCAAGTAACCGCAGCGCCTCAACAATTACCTCATAAGCTGTTGCATACTTACCACTTTTGAGCTTTTCTTGAATCAACTGCTCCTCTTCCGGGTTAAACGTGATATTCATCCTCTTAAAGACTCCAAAACTAATTAAATTAATTAAGCCATTCTCAATAGTTGCCACGACAACGCAATCGCCTTAAGCTTGAATCAACATTTCCTCTGTCAATTTATAATGATGTAAAACCATCAATTGGTTAGCCTTTAACGTCTCTACTGCATAAGCACGACCATTCAAATCGCTAAACTCAACTTCAAAAACTCCCGGTTCGTACACTTCAACAATCGTTCCAACCTGACCTCGATATAATTCAAGCTCTGGTAAATCTCCCAGAAGTGCAACCACATCTAGTAACTTAATTTGTATATTCATAGTCTTGTCTCTCCTTACAGAACAAAACAAGTAACCAATCGCGGAAAATCTTCCTCATCGCGAACCAGCCAAACACTACGAACCATTGCCTGTTTGTCCTCTCTAACCATCAAAAAATCGACTCTATATTTTTGCCCGTATGGATTGCGTTTATCGAGAACGGCATCAGTCGTTTGAATAGCTTGCATCAGTGCGGCTCTTAACTCATCAGCATCATCAATCCCAATTCCTAAAGCTGATTGAAAAACCCGCGCTTTGTGTTGACCATCGGAATGTCTCGGATTGAGACAGTAACCTGATAGTTTTTCATCATCAATAATAGCTTGTTCGGGATTGGGAAGTTTCATATAGCAGTAGGCTAACGCATTAAGTATTCAAAATTTGTGCTACATTCTCTGCTATCCTCTCCTCCAATTCCCGCGCCTCACCATTCAGAACCTCCAACTCCTCATTCAACTCCTCCAACCGTTGGGCAAAATCAAAATCCTCCGCCTCCTGACGTTGGGCCACTCCCACATAACGCCCAGGATTGAGACTCCATCCCTGCGCCTCAATCTCAGTCAACATTGCCACTTTGCACAACCCCACCCATCCGTTCTGATTTAAGGCACTGTAGAATAGCTCAATCCAAAGAGTGTTGGCATTGTCAACCGTTGGTACGCCAAACGGATAGTGGGCGCGATCGCTCTCTTTAAAGCATTGCAACTGGAACTATAAATTGAAGCTGATGCCAATATCTTATGTAACGCTACTTTTACCTATACCTCTAAGATCGTTACATAAGAAGTTTGTAGTCTTCTACTGTGGAACCATCTGGAATTAAGGAAGCGCTGGTGCTCAGTATCGCTCTCCAGGGCGATCGCCAAAGTCAATAGCATCCTCAAGCAACGGGAAAATCGAATATCGCTCTGGATATCAACCTTTCAACGTGAGTTGAGGATAAAAAAGAACTCCACAGATTAGGTGACTTCCCTTCACGCTGAAATTCTGGCAGTATCACCACGATGCATTATCTGCATTCGGATTGAATGAGCTGCACTATTAGCAATCATCTCCCAATCGCTATCAGTTAACAATACTGTAAGGAGCGATCGCAATGGATTGCGATCAGAGATCAACTCATCTTTGTATAATTCGTCCTGAGTTAAAATCCTTTGGAGCACAGGGAGCGCGTCTGGTGTAGGAGTTTGCAACCGCTCCATCAGTATTGCCCTTGCACTGGTGAGCGCACTGTTTGTACCAACCCCCAAGTTCCATTCCTCTAGTAGCAGCCGTACTTCACGATTAAGCGACACGCGCAACTGAGTCAGACGACCAAATAGAGCCGGGTTTTCTAAAAACTTGCTCAAGTCCGACCCCCAATCTAGCCCAACCATCACGTCGCTGTCAGTTTCGTCTTCAAGACGAATTGCTACTAGCAATGATTCTGGAGCAAATAGCAAATCCATCGCTTCGGTTATATTTACAATATCTCCAACCCACTCGCGATTATTTTCCTGCTGTTGACTCATAATTGCTACCCCTTTTGTGCCGATCTTTGCCGCAAAACTCCGTATTCAAAATGTTAGGGGTCGAGTAGGATATCGCTATCCTACCCTCCCATTCGGAACCGTGCTTGCGACTTTCACCGCACACGGCTGCTTGTTAATTCGGTGTTTGTCATACACACCGCTTACCCATTTGAGGGCTTAGGTGACTAGAAAGGGTTTTGGTTTAGATACCTTTCTAGTTCTTTATTACCAACAACCTGCTTGTCGCGGGCTGTTTTATAGTCATGGCAATGTCGATGAAGAAGTTGTTTATTTTTGACCTCATCTTTTCCACCGAGGGTGGTTCTGATTATATGGTCGATTTCTAATTGATCTCCATCTTTGAAAAGTAGTCCACATTGGGCACATTTCCCCTTTTGTGCTTTCAGAAGTATTGATACTTTCTTAGGCATCTCTGGGTGTCTGCCCATTCTTTCGCTCCAGTATAAGGTATCTCCATCATAGGGACTTTTTTCTCCAACTACTTTTCTGTGCCTAACGATGGGAGTATCGGCATGAGTGAGTAATCGGAGTGGGTTGCCGTACTCTCTTGTTGAGAAAACCCATTTTCTCCCTGCTATGGAATGAAAGTATTGCCTCATTACTTTCGTAAATCTGCGGTTTTTCGTTCTTGTTACTACCCAAGCTCTAAGTTGCTGGTAGGTGATGAAATCTGCTTTTGAGAAGGTTTTCTTGCTCACCACACACGAGTAGTAATTGCTCCACCCTTTGATCGCAGGATTTAGATGCATTATTAATGCTGCCTGTGGTGCATTTTTATGTTCGTGGATTATTTTTCCAACTTTCGCCGTGTGTTTCTTCAGCGCTTCTTTGCTGGGAGTGATGTTGGTCTTGAAATCCATGTATCTTTGTTCTTTCTGGGTTCCATCTTTTCTGGGTCTGCCAGTGGTGTATTTGCCATAGTGACATTTCCCCACTTTGAACTGTCGAATCTTGAATCCGAGAAAGTCAAATCCGATGTTTCCTTCATACTTGTGGAGGGTATGAGAGATTCGCGTTTTACTGGATTTCAATTCCAGCCCCATGCCTTTCAAGAACTCTTCTATTGCCTCTTTACATCGTTGGACAACGGTTATGTCTTTGTCGAGAACCACAAAGTCATCGGCGTACCTGACTAGACAAGCTGTTTTGGACACGGCTTTGGTCAGTTGTTCCATTCCGTGGAGAGCTATATTGGCGAGTAATGGTGAAATGACTCCGCCTTGAGGCGTTCCCTCTGATGTAGGAAGTAATTGTGCCTCATCTATCGCTCCCGCTTTTAACCATGACTTGATTTGTCGTCTTAAGGTGGGGAACGTATTTAGTTTCTCAAGAAGAGCCTTGTGATTGATTTTATCGAAGCATTTTGCTATATCTGCATCTAGAACAAATTTGGACTGTTTGTTGATACTGAGATAGATTTGCCCGATAGCATCGTGGCACGAGCGTCCGGGTCGGAAGCCATAGCTATTTGGCTCGAATTTGGATTCCCATTCAGGTTCCAAAGCCAACTTAGTTAGGGACTGCAAGGCACGGTCGTGTAGGGTCGGTATTCCTAGAGGTCGTTTTTCATCTTTTCCCGATTTGGGTATCCAAATCCTTCGTGCTGGTTTGGATTTTCCTGTTATTCTCAGATTCTTCACTAGAGTGAGACGTTGCTTTGGGGTCAGGCTTTTTTGCCCATCCACACCTGCTGTCTTCTTACCCGTATTGTCCTGAGTGACCTGTCTAACCGCCAAACACTTTGCTGACCAGGACTGCATCAAGGTTTTCTGTAACTTGCGAACTACTTTGACATCGCCACGCTTTGCGGCTCGGTAAATCCGCTTCTGCAACTTAAAGACCCGTTTCTCAATATGTTTCCAGGGTATGTTTTTCCACTCTACGTGGTCTACCCCTTGGCATACTGGGATATTGTTGTCCCATTCCATCCTGAAATTGATTTCGGCTTTGGACTTATTCATTGCTGCATCGTTGCTTTACCATCCGAATTAACGTGCCTATGTCTGCGTATCCCCTGCATTACCAGGGGCTTTTGCTTCTTAGGCAATCCCTCTCAACGGTCTTGCGCCTGAGTGACTGCTTACAGAATCGACCTTCTGTAAGAGAGCGCGTTGAGTTACTTCGTTCCTGATTGCCATTTGACGCTAGTTTTAGGGTCTTCCTATCCGCCGGGTTACTTTTTGGATGCTTTGACAATAGGTGACGTAACCTTTGTCCTTT
>JAAHGE010000013.1 GCA_010672635.1 Desertifilum sp. SIO1I2
TCCCAAGCTCACATCAAATTCTTCAAACATCACCTTCTGCTGTTGGGACATCGCTTTGTGATATTCACGTTCAAACTTAGAACCCACAATTTCTGGGAAAGTTTGCCAAATATTTTGTCCTAATAACTCTTCGGGTTGACGCCTAAAAATTTGAGCTGCGACTGGATTAATCCCCGTAAATTCCCATTGGGGATTGAGGCTAAAAAAGCCATCGCTCATACTTTCGAGTAAATCCACCACTTGAGCATCAGAAATTCTCAAATTGGCTTCTACATCTTGATAGCGTTTCAGTTGCCCTTCTAAACGAGCAGTCTTTAAACGGAGTTCCATCTGAGCAATGACTTGACGCCCTAATGCTTGTAGCGCCTTAAGCTGTTGGGGGGTAAGATGACGGGGAATCCGGTCAATCGTACACAGCGTTCCCAAAGGAAACCCTTCAGGCGTCACTAGCGGGGTGCCTGCATAAAAGCGAATATTAGGGTCAGCAGTCACGAGGGGATTGTTTGCAAAACGCTCATCCTCGCAAGCATTAGGCACCACCATGACTTCATCGGGTCGAAGAATGGCATAGGCGCAAAAGGCTTGTTCCTTGGGGGTTTCGGAAGACTCTAAACCTAATTTAGCTTTAAACCACTGACGGTTGTTGTCAATTAAGCTAATCAGGGCGATGGGCGTTCCGCAAATATAAGCAGCTAACTCAGTGAGTTCGTCAAAATCTTCTTCTGGAGGGGTATCGAGGATTTGATATTGATTGAGGGCTGCAAGTCGTTCGGCTTCATTACTTGGTAGAGGGACGGCTGAAGCCGGTTGATGAGAACCGAGGGGTCTGCGTCTTGAGGTGGGGAGGAATGAGAGAAGGCGCTGGCAAAGCTGGCAAAAATGATTAAGCTTGCGTCTGTTGAGAGGGCGATTTTGCTTTGAAGCTTTCCTCACGATTCAGTAATCCATCAGATAGTGCGCTAGCAGATTTTTCCTGTTTTGTCAAGCTATAAGATGGGGTCTTGTGCGCTTTCTGACAAGTTAGGGCGTCCGCCTATACTTGTAAAATAGCGCAAACTACCTGTCCTGAACCGCGATCTTGTGTAAATTAACACAAGGACAGGGTTCTGCCCTTGTGTATTCTAGCCGCGAGTTACTTGGAAGAGACAGTTTCTTTGTCTCTAGCAAGGAATTTTTCTAATTCTGTCAGCGCATCGGCGTCCACTTTAGTCTGCATGGGGCAGAATTTGGGGCCGCACATGGAACAGAATTCTGCGGTTTTATAGATGTCTGCGGGAAGGGTTTCGTCGTGGTACTCTTTCGCCCGTTCGGGGTCGAGGGATAATTCAAACTGGCGATTCCAGTCAAAATTATAGCGGGCTGCTGAGAGTTCGTCATCGCGATCGCGAGCGCCAGGGCGATGGCGGGCGATATCGGCTGCATGGGCCGCAATTTTATAGGCAATTAAGCCATTTCGCACGTCTTCGGCGTTAGGTAAGCCGAGGTGTTCTTTGGGGGTGACGTAACACAGCATGGCGGTACCGTGCCAACCTGCGATCGCCGCTCCAATTGCTGAGGTAATATGGTCGTAACCGGGAGCAATATCCGTTACTAATGGTCCTAATACGTAGAAGGGGGCTTCAGAACACTCTTCCATCTGTTTTTTAACGTTAAACTCAATTTGATCCATCGGTACATGGCCTGGCCCTTCTACCATGACTTGTACGTCATGTTCCCAGGCTTTGCGGGTGAGTTGTCCGAGGGTTTTGAGTTCAGCCAGTTGCGCTTCATCTGAGGCGTCGTGGGTGCAACCCGGTCGCAGGGAGTCGCCTAAGCTGAAGGAAACGTCGTACTTTTTAAAAATCTCGATAATATCCTGAAAATGGGTATAGAGAGGGTTTTGCTTGTGGTGGTGTAGCATCCACCGGGCGAGAATACCGCCGCCGCGAGAAACAATTCCCGTAATCCGATTTTTGACTAACGGCAGGTGTTCGATTAAGATTCCTGCATGGATAGTCATGTAGTCTACGCCTTGTTGGGCGTGTTTCTCGATGATGTGCAGAAAGTCATCGGGCGTCAGTTTATCCATATTCCCATGCACGCTTTCTAAGGCTTGGTAGATGGGAACGGTACCGATGGGAACTGATGAGGCTTGGATGATGGCGGTCCGAATTTCGTCTAAGTTACCGCCTCCGGTCGATAAGTCCATGACGGTATCTGCACCATACTTGATGGCAAGGTGCAATTTGGCAACTTCTTCGGCTAATTCTGAAGAGTTGGGAGATGCTCCAATGTTGGCATTCACTTTACACTTAGAAGCAATGCCGATACACATCGGTTCTAAGTTCGTGTGGTTGATGTTCGCCGGGATAATCATTCTCCCTCTGGCGACTTCTTCGCGAATTAAGTCTGGTGGTAAGTTCTCCCGTTTGGCGACGTGGTGCATTTCTTCGGTAATAACACCTTGACGCGCATAGTGCATTTGCGAGACGTTGGTTTGTCCCTGCCGTTTGGCTACCCATTCAGTACGCATATTGAATTCCTCTCGATTACAAGCTTCCCTCCGCCGGTACTAGCCGGACTCAGGTTCTCAGGGTGTAATCTCAGCCTGGTTGGGACTCAGGCACCCCTAGCTTAATCGAGTATCCTACCACTGAAGCGCGAGCGCGCCAAATCTAGACATGATTCGTAATTCTGGGATAGGTTTCTTGATGCAGAAGCGACAAGAGTTATTGCTAGCGAATTTGGGAAAACGTCACCACCACTGTACAATCCTCTGATTGGCATTCTACATTAAAGGCTCTGTCGGGATAAAGGCTCTCAAGGCGACTTGACCAGGTTTGTGCGATCGCTTCTCCTAAATATAATAAGTTATCCATTCCAACTTGCTCGGCTCCAGGTAGTAAATCATCGATATGTTGGTGGTTCATGACTTTCTCAATAGCAGTCATATCGCCATTCAGAGTAAGTTTCCATTGGTCATAAAAATCTTGGCTAAATGCCTCTTTCAAAAAAACACCTCCTTCATGCTCTACATAGTCTGGAAGGAAAAGTTTAGTATAGGCTAAAGCTACTTCTACCCTAGAAACTCTATGTAGATAATCCCATAAAGAGAATTGTGACTCATTTAACCTTCTCCATCGCTGAAAGTTTTTGAGTTGAGATAAATTGAGTTCGATTGTGATTTTCTTAGTAAGACTCATTTCGTTATCGCAAACTTAGGGGCAGTCCCATTACTTTTTGTTTGCAAAACAGTCTTTTCTGAAGCGTCTAGTAAATTTTGGATAATGTTTTTAGCTAATTCATAGCTGANTCTCAATGCTGGGTTGTTAACCCATAGCGCTGCAAATCCTCATAATGGAAGCCTGAGCGCCGTAACAACTCGCCAAGGGTAATTGACCCTTTAATCTTTTGTTGGGTATCTGTGGCAATTTTCTGACCGATTTCCTCGCTTTCTTTAATGCGGGTTGCCTGGAGGCGTTCTTTCTCCGCCGCAATTTGCTCCATCTTGTGGGTAAACAACCCCCAACGGCGATCGTCAATTAACCCCACCTCTCGCCCCAGGGGAGTCAACCGCCGATCCGCATTATCCGAACGCAACAGCAAGCGATACTCCGAACGCGAAGTCAGCATTCGGTAAGGTTCGCGCAAATCTTTGGTACACAGATCATCAATCAGCGTCCCAATATAGCTTTCCTCGCGCGGAAACACGATTAAATCTTGACCCCGAACAAACCGCGCCGCATTGATCCCAGCGACGATTCCCTGAGCCGCCGCCTCTTCATAACCCGTCGTGCCATTAATTTGACCCGCACAAAATAGCCCTTCAACCCTCTTCGTCATCAACGTGGGATAGCACTGGGTTGCCGGAAGATAGTCATACTCCACCGCATAGGCCGGACGCAGCATCACGCAGTTCTCTAAACCTGGAAGGCTGCGTAACATCTGCAATTGCAAATTTTCCGGCAAGCCGGTGGAAAAGCCTTGAATATACAATTCTGGAATATCGCGCCCTTCCGGTTCAATAAAGATTTGATGGGACTCTTTGTCGGCAAAGCGGACAATTTTATCCTCAATACTCGGACAATAGCGCGGCCCTTTCGCATCCACCCACCCGCCATACACGGGCGAGAGGTGCAAGTTATCGCGAATCAGTTGGTGAGTTAAAGCCGTGGTGCGGGTGATATAGCAATTCACCTGTTCGCGTTCTACCCAAACTTCCGGGTCAAAACTAAACCAGCGCACCGCCTCATCCCCCGGTTGGGGTTCCATTTTGCTGTAGTCTACCGAACGCTTATCTACCCGCGCCGGGGTTCCAGTTTTCAGGCGTCCAGTTTCAAACCCCAAACGGTTGAGGGTATCGGTTAAACCTACGGCGGCAAATTCCCCCGCGCGTCCGGCAGACATGGATTTATTGCCCACCCAAATGCGACCGCCTAGAAAGGTACCGGTGGTTAAAATAACGGCTTTGCAGCCAAAGGCGACGCCAAAGTAGGTTTCAACGCCGATGACTTCCTCGTTCGGACCTAAGACCAAATCTGTCACCATTGCTTCGCGGATCGCCAAGTTTTCCTGATTTTCCACAATGGAGCGCATGACTTTGGCGTATTCCCGTTTATCAGTCTGCGCGCGCAATGCCCAGACTGCGGGCCCTCTTGACAGATTTAGCACCCGTTTTTGCAGGTAGGTACGGTCTGCCATTTTGCCAATTTCGCCGCCTAGAGCGTCCACTTCATGGACTAATTGCGATTTGGCTGGCGCTCCTACTGAAGGGTTGCAGGGTTGCCACGCAATCTTATCGAGGTTGAGGGTAAGTAGCAGGGTTTTACAACCAAGCCGAGCTGTTGCGAGTGCGGCTTCGCAGCCAGAATGACCTGCGCCAACAACGACGACATCAAAAATATCTTGGAAGTCAACGGGGGATTGCACGGTCATAGGGAAAGGGGCTTAACGGAAACTCTTTTTCAATCTTAACGGCTAGCGTCCTGTCCTAAGTCGGTTCCGATACAGCAATGCCAATATGAACCTCCTTCCGCCAGAGCAACGCACGGCGGCATCGCTCCGATCTAAAATTGATCTAAATTTGCCTGCGGCGATCGGTGGCAAATAGCAGCAATTAGCAAAAATACAAGAAAAGTAAAAACCTTACTCTTCTTGCGTGGAAAGCATTACAGAATTTTTGTTAAATGGCTCAGGCGGGATTTGAACCTGCGACCTTGGGCTTATGAGTCCCCTGCTCTAACCACTGAGCTACTGAGCCAAACCTCATGATTATAACAACAAATTCTTAAATAAATCAAGAACTTTTTCAAAAAAAAGGAGAGTTGTGTTGAAACTCTCCTTTTTCTCGGATAATCCTCTGGATTATCGGGGCAAGAATGCCATTGGATTAACCGCACCTTGTCCAGCTGGGTGAATTTCAAAGTGCAGGTGAGGCCCTGTACTATAACCCGTGCTACCCATTTCAGCAATTTGCTGACCTTGTTCAATTTGCTGACCAGTCCGCACCAGCAGGCGATTGTTGTGAGCGTAGCGGGTGAGGCTGCCGTCGGGGTGACGAATATCCACTAAGTTTCCGTAACCGCCAGAGTTCCAGCCCGCGAAGTCTACAACACCTCCAGCAGCAGCCACAATGGGCGTGCCAACCGGACCCGCAATGTCAATCCCTCGGTGCATCCGTCCCCACCGCCAGCCGTAGCCAGAGGTGAATACGCCTTTAGCGGGCCAAACATAACCGTCAAACGTGGGTGCGCCTTCGGGTAAATAGCGTTCGGCGGGAGCTAGAGGAGGCAGTTCGGGCGAAACAACGCGACCGTAAGGAATTTGTAAAGCAGGGTTGTAGGATGCCGGAGGCGCAGGTGCAACAGCCACTTGTTGGGCGCTCGGTCTTGCCACGCTGCGGGGAGTTGCAGGAGCGGCAGCGACAGGTTGCTGAGTTTGCTGCGATCGCGGTTGCTCGGCTTCCTCAGCACGGCTTGGGCTAAATTCAGGATTGACTGCCTGAGAAGTAGAGTTCTCACTCGCCGGGGTCTGAGGTTGTTGAGCGGTAGGTTGCTGTTGATAGCGCTCCCGCATTTGGTTAATTTCATTCATTAACCCTTCCACGTAGGAACGGGGAGCCTCTTCTTCAGACCGCGTTGCCAGTTGGTTAGCCACTCTAGTCGGAGCTGGGCTGCTCTGGGACTGAGCGCTAGGCGAAATTGTAGCAATGGGGGCGGGATCGAACGATCTTTGGCTGTTGCTAGCCTCCGGGTTGAACACGGCAACGGGTTGGGCCGCAGCAATAGAAATTTCCCTTTGGCGATTGAAGTTGGGGAGCGCGATCGCCGTTGACTGGCTGGCGCTGCCATTGGGAATTTGCAGCACTTGATTCACTTTAATCAAGTTGGGGTTAGAAATCTGGTTCGCTTGAATGATTTCCGAGCGACTGACGCCATAGCGACGCGCGATCGCATCTAGCGTATCTCCAGGATTCACCCGATACTGCACGGGCAAACTATTGACTTGAGGTTCTGAGATCGAAGCCACTTCCAAAGCGACCAGCGGTAAAGGCTGAGTCGTGGCTTGGGGTGACGGTGCTTGATATTTCTCGCGCAGGTTCTGGATCTCAGTTTTCAAGCTTTCTGCGGTCGGGCTGGGCAGTGCTTGAGGCGTTAGGGTTGCCGTTTCCGGTTGGGTCTGAGTCACTGGCTCAACAGACGCCTGATGGGAAACTTCAACTTCAGCAACGACTGACTCTTCCACCTCAGAATTCAGTTCTGCTGGCTGCTCCGGCTGAAGCGTGACTAGCTGGGGAGCAGTCGGCTTAAATTCAGCAACGGGAATTCTTAAAACTTGGCTGACGCTGAGATTGTTGGGATCGGCGAGTTGATTCGCTTCCACCAGTTCCGAGCGGGTTAAACCATGCCGACGGGCAATGGCTTCAACCGTGTCTCCGGGCTTGACTTGATAAGCTTGAGTTCTCTCGCCAAAACGAGCCGGATTGGTAATCATTGCTCCTGTCGTGCTGGCTGCCGTCACGGAGCTTTGCCAAGACGGGCTAACCGCTTCGCTGCTCGGCAACGGGACGATAGGAACTTCGGGCTGTACCGAGTTAGATCCGGTTTCGAGTTGTAAAGGATTATTTTGAGGCGCGCTCAAGCGGGTTGCTGCGGTAACGGTGGGTGCAGCCGATGTTGTGCCTTCGGTGGGAACTGCCTCAATCAAGGGATAGTAGGCAATGCCTTCCTCAGAACCTGCAAAGGTTTGAGAGGTTGCGAAGTTCAGACCCCTAACAGTTGGCGTGCTGGACTCGGATGCCGTTTGGCTATCGGGTCGCAGTTGGGTCAAGCTGTCTCTGAGTTGTTCGCGTTTTTGTTTCAGTTGGTCTAAGGATTGATTTTGCTCTGCCTTGAGAAGGTCATCAGCATTCTCGACCAAATTGACGGGATTGAGCGTGGCTGATTCGCTGGTGTTAACTGTCCCACCGAGACCTGCTGCTTTTAAGCGAGCTGTGACGATTGGGCTAGTTCTTGCGAAATCAACTGACTTCACCCCTGTTTCCGGTGCAACTAAGTCTATTTTCTGACCCACCTGCACGATTTGCTGACCGCTTAGTGCAGACGCACCCGACAAGGTTATTGGTCCTGTCGCACCCAGTTGGATGGGAAGCGATGGCTCAATGTTCGGTGAAGCGGAAAGAGAAACATCCGAGGTTCCAGAACCAGTGGTTGTCGCAGTGGTCGGTTCGTTTGCAACTGGCTCGGCTGCCAGTGCGTTTTCCCCTTGCTTGGGTAGCAACAAGCTTGATGCTCCCATTGAGATGGCTAGACCAATCATGGCTGCCGAGGTACGAACCCGACGATGAGTTTCTGGTGCTGTCTGCTTTGGAGTCTCTGCAATTCGCTGAGCGATTTCTTCAGAAACCACCTCTTGGGTAGCGAGGGGCAGAGAAACAGACTTAATTTTCTGCGGGAATGCTCGTTTCAAAGAACGACCTCCTAATGACGAGCGCTTAACTGTCCTTGATCTATCGAAACTTGGCTGTCTGTGACTTTAATCACCCTAGAATGCGATTTAAATCACTGTCAGTCAATATGCTTAGGCAAGATTACCCTGGTTTTCTAATTTAGACAAGTTTAAAGTTCTTTACAAAAATTAAGCAATAGCATCTAAGGCTATTGTTTCTTGATGTTCTGCCCTCGATCTAGCCTTAAAGACAATGCACTGGGCGAGTTTGAGAATGCCAATGAGAACGTCAAGTGGAACTAGAAACATGCGGGACGAAACTCGAAATCTAACTCTACCAGAGAAATTCTTTTTGTAAAGAACGACAGATGCGCCTGTGGTGAACAAATAGGGGTGAGTCTCTTGCTGAATAATGGAGCAGTCTACGATCGATTGCAATCAAGCAATGTATTCTGCTTTCCCCCCTGCTCACAACCGTAGAATTCCTTAAATCCTGCGCCCTGAAAAATAAAACCTCCGAGTCCGTACAATTCTGTGAATGAGCGTGTTTTAGGTGCCTACAGCGGTTTTTTCTCTCGTCAGGATAGCTCAATTTTGAATAAAAAAAATTATCACTTCTCACCACCTAGGTCTTGAAAAAGTTCATAGAAATTTCTTATTAAATCTAGGGGGAGGAATGGGGAGTTTCTTGCGGCTGAAAAGGGTAATGAGTCTAGATTTCAGCCGGGAGAGTGTTGTCAAAGTGCTAGTCAAAGTCACCGAGTTGGCGCTTGGCCTCAAATAACCCAATGGTGACGCTGACGGATAAATTTAAACTCCGCACGCCTGGTTGAGACATGGGAATCCGAATGACTGAGTTGCAAGCCTCAAGGATAGGGCGCGGGAGTCCTTCGGTTTCAGAGCCAAACAACAGCCAATCCTCCGGTTCAAAAGCAAACTGAACGTGACTGCAACGCCCGGAGGTGCTAAACCCAATCCACCGTCCGCCTTGGATGCGATGAAAATCTTTGAAAGAAGCAAAATCTTCGTGTAAAGTCAAGTGGACGTAGGGCCAGTAATCGAGACCCGCGCGCTTGAGATGGCGATCGCTAATTTCAAACCCTAACGGCCCCACTAAATGAAGTTCCGTGCCCGTCGCCGCACAAGTTCGAGCAATATTTCCAGTATTGGGGGGAATTAACGGATTAACCAGAACGACCCTAACCATGATCCATTGATTCACTCAAAATTAAGAATTCCACCACTGTATCTCTATCTATGGATAGAAGAAACTGATAGTTATTTTTAATAACACGCTTTGCTTTCAAATTAATCAGATATTTTAATTTTTCCCGACGGTTGCCTTTTTTGCAGTAGAACAGGACGCGATCAATCGGACAAAGACCGCCTAAACTTGCCAAAACAGGCTGAAATCTAGGCGTTCTGCTCAAATCCTACCTAAATCTGGGCAATCTTAAGCAACCATCGGCTGGCACAAGTTGCGAGCCAACTCAGCTTCGCGAGCCTCCATCGCCTGAATAGCGTTCTGCATCGTGCTTTGAGCGTCCATCCCTTGCTCAATCGCCTGCAACCAGCGTTGAGCCTCATTACCAGAGCGCAGAATTTTTTTCACTGGCAGCAAGAAACAACTAAAACCTTTTTGCTTGGCAACCGGCCACACCTCTTGGTAGAGTTCCTCAATCCAATCGCGGGCCAGAATTTTTTGACCCGTGCGCCAATGCACCAGAGAAGCCTCTAAACTCAAGCGAGCGGCAGCCATTTCATTCGCTTGAGTCAATTCGACTAAATCCTGCGATCGCGTCTGTTGGGGAAACTCGCTCAACGTCAGCGGATCGAGCGACGCATCGCCTATTAACTGCCACAAGCGAGCCTCTAACAGCGCCGTAATCGCCAATAGCGCAATCGGATCGACCACCAAGTCACAAATCCGCAACTCTAAACGATTGAGATTATAAGGACGGCGATCGCCATTCGGTCGCACTGACGACCACAAATGTCGAACATTTTGCATCGTCCCCGCTTGCAATTGCGACTCCACCCACTGAATATGATGGGCATGACTTTCAAATAGCGGCACATAAGCAGGCGTTTGGGGAAACACCCCCCAGCGCGTCGAATGGTATCCCGTCACCTCCCCATCCAGAAACGGCGACGCCGCACTCAACGCTAAAAATAACGGCGCTTCCACCCGAACTAAACGACAAGCCCGCATCAACAGCTCTGGATTGCTAATGCCGATATTAATATGGACGCTGGCCGTCACTACCTGAGTGCCGTAAGTCTTTTCAATATAAGTATGGTAGGGATTGTGTGGATCGGAGCGATAAAACTGCTGGCTGCCTCCCAAAGACAGCGTACTGCCCGGAATCAGCGTATAGTTGCCCAACGTCTGAATATATTCCCGCAAGCGTCGGCGCGGCCGCACCAACTCGCACAACAAGCGATCGTATCCCCCCAAAGGCGGCGTCGTATATTCCACATTTCGGCTATCCGGCTCCCGGACAAATCCCTCTAGATCCGCCACAATGCGATCGGAAAGACCCACAATCTCCCCTTGGGACGTTCCGGTATACACTTCGATCTCAAAGCCTTTGGATAGCAGCATGATGGTTCCTAAATTGAGCTATCTACTTTTATTAGTATCAGAGAAAACGGGTTGTAGGGGCTACAGCCTTCTAGCGGTTGCCAGATTCTCTGCGAAGTTGTAAGGAATTGGCAAATTGAACCGCTTCATCCGGCTGCATCACCTGGAAGCTCCTAGAACCAAGGCTTAGGCGTAAAAAGACTGCCGTAAAAACAACGATCGCCAAACTGATGGTACTGGTTTGCACCAACTCGCGCCATTGACTGGATGGGGCTTTACTCATAGGGTAGGCTCTCCGCACAGGGCTTATGTATGAGTAAACTTCACTTTCAATCCCAATAATTCCTGCTGTTGACTCACCCGCTTGGGGGAACCTCGATCCCGAAATTCTGGGTGGAGCGGACGGTGGCTGTGGCAAAGTTGGGGCTAGCAGTGGATAGGACGGATTTGGGTGAAGACGTTCTACTCTTTATTCCCCCCTATCCTCTTCCCTACTCAGCGCCTTGCACTTTGCTATAAGCGAGGCGATCGGCGTATTCTAGTTGAGAAATAGCGGTAACTGGATACGACTGATAGATCGGAATATAGATGTCAAAGGTTGTTCCCTGACCGAGGGTAGAAGAACAAATCAGTTGTCCCTGGTGGCGCTCCGTAATAATTTGATAGCTAATCGCTAATCCCATACCCGTACCCTTGCCAACCGGTTTGGTGGTGAAAAAGGGGTCAAATATCCGATGAGCGACCTCTTCCGGCATCCCAGAGCCGTTATCGCGAATGCGAATCCGGATTTGGTCGTTGGAGACTTGTTCGGTCACAATTTCAATTTGGGCGGGGTTGAGGTCAATTTCACAAGCTGCGCGGCTGGTATTTATGGCATCGATCGCATTCGCCAAAATATTCATAAAGACCTGGTTCAATTGTCCGGCGTAGCATTCAATTAAGGGCAATTGACCATAGTGCTTGATAACCTCAATCTCTGGAGAGTCGGGTTTTGCCTTGAGACGACTGTGCAAAATCATCAGAGTGCTGTCAATCCCTTCGTGGATATCAACTTGTTTAACTTCCGCCTCATCTAGGCGGGAGAAGACGCGCAAGGACTGAACAATTTCGCGGATGCGTTCTGCGCCAACATTCATTGAATTGAGGAGTTTTGGCAAATCCTGACTGATAAAGTCCAAGTCAGATTCTTCTATCTTGGCTTGAATGGGATTGGGGGGTTGAGGGTAGTGTTTTTGGTAGAGTTCAATCAGGGCTAGCACTTCTTCGATGTAGTCTCCGGCGTGAAGCAGGTTGCCATGAATGAAGTTCACCGGATTATTGATTTCATGGGCAATTCCGGCGATTAATTGACCGAGACTGGACATTTTCTCGCTTTGAACCAGGTGAAGTTGAGTTTGCTTTAACTGCGAGAGGGTGGTGTTGAGGAGTCTAACCTGATCTTGAGTTTGCGTGTAAAGGTCAGCTTGGCGAATGGCGATCGCCAATTGGTCGCTCACCGCTTGCAGCAGTTCCCAATCGTCGAACGATAGCGCATTTCGGGGCCATCCAATCAAATAACCGTCTCTTCGGGTCTGGGTGGGAATTGGCAGTGCTAGATAGGCACCTGGAGATAAGGTGAGTTCTGTTTGATGCGAAGTGGGAGAAATGAGTTGGAGGGTTTGATGCTCTTCCAGGGCGGTTTCTAACGAAAGAGGAGGATCGCTTTGGAGTTGCGTTCCACACCCGATGCTGACTTGAGGGAACTCGCAGACAATTTCAAAGGTATAAGTGGGCGCATCGTACCAGACAAACAAGACTTGCTGGAGTTGAAGCAGGGAACCCAGTTCGGAGAGCGTGGTTTGAACGATGGTTTGCAGATCGAGCGACTCGCGAATGCGGGTGGTTAAACGATTGAGCAGCGCTTCTTGAGCGGCACGGGTTCGCATTTTTTCAAACAGGTGAACCTGTCGCCAAGCCCCGACTAGGGCAACGAGTAATAATCCACCAATAACGGAGGCGAGGGAATTGAGGGCGTACAGTTGCGATTCGATATTCCTTTGGGGAATGACGAGGGCAATAGACCAGTCGGCTTGCTTGATGGGAAGGTAGGCCACGTATTGCCATTGGCGGTCAATGTAGGCAAGCTGGATGCCTTGTTGTTTGTTGACCATGCGCTGGGCGATCGCTTGTAGAGGTCGATCGGCACTGACGAGTAAGCTCGGTGCAGGGTTTTCGGCGCTGCCAATAAATTCCGGGTTGGGATGAATGATGGGGACGCCTTTGGAGTTGAGGGCAAAGGCATAACTTTGTTTGCCCTGTTGGAGTTGGCGGACGACTTGTTCGATACGCTGGAGGTCGATGGATGCACTCACCGCGCCAATTGGGGGGGTGCCGCCATCGGAGGGAATAGGAGCGCTGACGGTAATGTGCAAAAGGTTTGTGGTGCGGCTGACGATGGGGTCGTGAATGCCGATTTGACCGGACATGGCGCTGCGGAACCAATCGCGATCGCTAATATCATTGCCGATCTCTCCTTTAATGGTATTTGAGGAAATGCCGTTGGAACGGGCAATAGAAAGCATGAGATATTCACCAATGCGATCGCGTTCGGCAATAAAATAGGGTTCAATGAGCGACCAGGAGAGCGATCGCACCGTTGGACTGTTGGCCAGCATTGCCACCTCCGAACGGCGGTTAGACAGCCACTCATCCACCTCGTTTACCCCTTGTTCCACCTTTAAAAGCGCCTGCTGTTTCAGATTTTCTAAAATCAGCCCCCTGACAATTTGGTAGCTGACGATAGCTACCCCACTGACGGCTAGCGTCAATCCCGATAACACCAATAACACCACTAAACTGCGAGTTGACCAACGGGAAAAATTCATTCTAGAGCCGTTAGCAACGCGAGTTAGCGATAATTTATGCAGATTCATATAAAATCCTAGAATTGCTAGTCAAGACAGATAGGGCTAGATCGGACGCTCGTTCGATCTCTCATGCCGAGCAGAGCGCGATGATTCTTGGGGTGCGAGCAAGAGCGAATCGCAATCCTAGAAAAACGACAGGGCGGCGATCGAGTTGCGATCGCTCTCCAAGCTGAGGTAGCCGGAGCAACCGAAACTCAACCGCTCAGTTTTAATGAAGGCACAGCTAAGACAGGAACCCTCGTCGCAAGCGAGATGGGATGGAGCCATTACTAAAGGGGTGAAGAGTGCCAGCCAAAAGCGCTGTGCATATGCAGATTTAGACTGTAACCGTAGCTATTGCTTTTAGAGTTCCCCAAACGGGTTGTTTTGCGAACAGCATTACCGGAATTAACTGGCCATCAACTCTGAGGATGGCGTCGCTCGCCATAACTGTTCGAGTTGTGTTGCAGGCATGGTCAAGTAGAGAACATCGCCCGCACTTAAACAGGTTTCAAGTAAATCCCAACCATGAATGGTCTGGCAGTTTGTTTCTAAGTACAAGGGAACAAAATCAGCAGCCATTGCTGCTTCCTTAATTCGCAAACTGCAAAAAGGATGTAATTCGGTGATTCGTGTAGCTAGGGCAACCAAAAGGCTATCGGCGGTCATACCATTCCCTAATATTCTGCCACCTAAAGCGGCCGCTGCAAAAGAGGGAGCCGCTAAATCAATGGGGCTTAAAACGGCATCAAATTCAAAGACCTGTTGAGATAAGCTATCTTTCTGAGGCGCGCTGAGCGCTGGGGGAAAGTTACTCTCTAGTTTAATTTTTGGACTGACCTTCAATTCTTGACTTCACGTTGGCCAGAATATCTTCTTCGCGCAACAGAATTACGGGTGCTTTATCTGAAGAGGGGGTTTGCGGATTTCTACGAGTCGGCAAATTGCTTGCAGGACTCATGTCCGGTTGCGATACCCCTTTGAGGGCTTCTCGTCCCAGCGTAAATCCCCAAGCAGCACTAATAATTCCTGCTCCAAACATTAGAGTCAGCAAAATTAAGGTCAGCACTACAGTAGAGTTAATTTTCATTGCTTTTGCTTGACAAGTTCCTCTAAATATTAAGGGGTGAGCGGGGCATCTAGATGATAACCCTTTCTGGGGTTAGGCGATTAAACCCGGTTGATTCTGAGCGCAACGGATCGAGCGCAATTCACAGGGATAGAGTAGATGAATCTGGTCAGTTAACGATACAATAATACAGCAACTGAGAAGGTTGTGTAGGGTCTGGTGCAGCAATTCCCATTCGATTGTGCCAGAATCTTTACAGATCGGCACTCAAGCGCCCTTGGCCGATTGGGGAGGCAGCGAACTCATAATTCGCCTTCAGACTGGTTCGATTCCAGTAGGGCGCATCCTCAACCAACAAAAGAGAAGCGCTCGATCGAGCGCCTCTCTGGATATAAGTTTAAATTAAGGGTTTAGGGAAGCGGCAAGCGTTCAAAGACCAACTCGCTACCCAAAACGCGGCTGCCGGGAATTGTTGAAGGCAGTTGGCGGACGGAAGTATCGAAAGGATTGGGTAAGTCTAAGGTGCGAATAAAGCGATCGCTGCGGTTTTGCTGCTCTAATACTTGTTGATAGAGTTCGCTAACCAGGGCCGCATCGCGGGAAATTTGCCGTTCCCGATAAGCCCCTAAGCCAAAATTGGCTTGAACTTGACGATAGATGCGGCGATTTTCTTGAAAGGAGCTAGTATTTCGAGTTAAAGCCCGGTTAAAGGCTTCGGGAATGGTAATGTAGTCGCTGCGGTTCATTTCCGGGGCGAGGATTTCTTGGGCTGAGGCTTTGCTTGCCAAGGTTGCCGCACAAGAAACGCCTAGAAGCAATACACTAAATAAGGTTGAATATCGGACGCGCATAAATAATCCTCACATTCTTAAGGGCCATCTTAACTTAACCGGGCACAATGTCCGGATCGTCCAATCGGTCAATTTCTGTCTTCAAGCTTAAGTAATGACTTCTGAAATTCTCTCACAATCCGCAGCTACGGCTGATTTAACGACGTTACGCCATCAACTTCTCGATTTATTTTGCGAACTCGCCTATCGAGAAGGCGATTTTGTCCTATCTTCCGGCAAAAAGAGTACCTACTATATTAATGGCAAACAAGTCACGCTACATCCCCAAGGAGCTGTCGCTACGGGGCGTTTATTATTCTCAATGTTGCCTGCCGATACCCAAGCTGTGGCAGGATTGACCCTAGGGGCCGACCCGATTGTCAGTGCGGTAAGTGTGATTTCCGTCTATGAAAATCGCCCCATTCCAGCATTGATTGTCCGTAAGGAAGCCAAAGATCACGGGACAATGGCTTATATTGAAGGCAATCGCTTGCCTGCTGGGAGTCAGGTGGTGGTTTTAGAGGATGTGGTGACGACCGGACAGTCGGCGATGAAGGCAGTGCAGCGCCTGCGGGATGCGGGTTATCGGGTGGAAGAAGTGATTTCCCTGGTGGATAGGCAGGAAGGTGGGGCCGAATTTTATGCGTCTGTTGGGCTAAAGTTTCAGGCTGTATTCACCATTGCCGAAATTCAGCAGTGGTTCCGTCAATCTCAGCCTGCTTAGGTTGAAGGGGGTTCGGTATCTAGGCGATTGGCTTGGCGCAATACCACGGTGTCTTCTACTCGCGAGATTAAAACTAGTAGTAAGGCACCGAATAAAAGGTAACTCCAGCCAAAGGCATTGGTGACTAAGCCAAAGATTTGGGTAGCAACGATGAGGGCGATGCTGGCTAAGTCAATCAACAGGTTCATTCTAGGGCCGAGGTGGACAATGGCGTGTCGCCACCAGTGAAAGGAACTGCCAATTGCCCAGAGTCCCGCAAAAATGGCTGCATACCAAGCATCGTAGCTAAATTGAGCAAAGCCAATGACGGCAAAGGCGGCGGCGATCGCCAAATAGATTAGACTAAACTTGTTAAATCGAAACATCCCCGCATCTCCCAGAATTTAGCTTGTTTTGAGTTTATCGGGTAAGGGGTAAGTTTTGGCTTCTGGCTAAGGGTAGGGATGAGGGAGGCATTTCGCAGGCTAGTTCTTGTTTGCGGGAAAGTAGCAAGTATGCAGGCATTTCGCCTTTGCCTTTCATGGGGATTAAACCGCGCGGTTCAAAGTTGTAGAGGTGTTTGAGACGCTGGTAAGTGCTTTCGCTGACTTGGATGCTTCCGGGAACGCCAGAAGATTCCATCCGGCTGGCGAGGTTGACTGCATCGCCCCAAATGTCGTAGCTAAATTTTTTGGTGCCAATCACCCCAGCCACAACCGGGCCGGTATTGATGCCAATCCGCAAGTTAAGATGGGTTTGATTGGTTTGGTTAAACGCTTGGAGGACGGCTTGCATATCCAGGGCCATATTCGCGATCGCGATCGCATGATCTGCTCGAATTAAGGGTAATCCTCCCACCACCAGGTAAGCATCGCCAATCGTTTTAATTTTTTCTAACCCATGTTGTTCGGTTAAGCAATCGAAAGCAGAAAAAATCTCATTGAGCAAACTGACTAACTCTAAAGCTTTCAATTGACTTGACAACTGGGTGAAGTTCACCAAATCGGCAAATAAGATCGTGACCTCTTCAAAGTTGTCCGCAATTGTTCTTAAATCAAACTTTAATTCTTCAGCAATGGAAGCGGGTAAAACATTTAGTAAAAGGGCTTCAGTTTGGTTCCGTTGGTAGCGAAACGCCTCTTCCATTACCTTGCGCTGATT
>JAAHGE010000130.1 GCA_010672635.1 Desertifilum sp. SIO1I2
TGGCGAACCCAGATTTAACCCAAGCCAAACGCGCATTAGGCAAAATTAAGACGATTATCTATCTGGCGACTAAACCCAATCTCGGACATTTTCACGGGTTAGCCGCAGAAAATACGATTGTTATCCCGGTGTTCAATCGTTTTGAAACGCCTCATAAAACTACGGTAGAATCGGGGAATAATTTTGTCCGCCTCAATGATGAAGGCAAAACCCACGTCAAAGGGGATTTAATCTCGGAAGTGGAGTTTCTGACAGAATTAGCCTATCGCTTGTTTGGGACTTCTCCCCTCGACTGGCGCAAACTCCAAGATACTCAATACGTTCGCCAACTGATTGCTCAAACGATTCCAGGGTTTGAGAAAATGGCAACGATTGATGAAACTCAAGAAGAATTTACGATTAGCGGGCGCATTCTCACTGAACCTAGGTTTCCCACGCCTTCCGGGAAAGCCCAAATGTTGGTTACACCGTTACCCCAGTTAAGTTTACCGGAACCTGCTGCTTTTGGGATTGCAGAATCGGCTCAGGGAGTAGTCGTGGCTTTGATGACGGGGCGCAGCTATTCTCAGCATAATACGGTGGTGTATAAAGAGGGCGATCGCTATCGGGGAATGCCCCATCGCAACTGCATTTTAATGAACCGCCAAGACGCCCAAAAAGCGAACTTCCAAGAACACCAGCGCGTCACCGTTCAAGGCGATGCTGGAAAGATGGAAAATGTAGAAGTCATTTTTGGGGCGGTACGCGAGGGCGCGGCGTTGATGTTTTACCCGGAAGTGAATGCTATTTTTAAAGCCCGAATTGAAAAACGTTCCGGAACCCCAGCTTATAAGCGAGTTCCGGTTGTGGTGTTTTAACGCCGTTCAGGGATTTTTACCCTGTTAAACGATTTTGAATATTTCAACCAATCTCAGTTAAGCAGAAGAGAAATCGCTAATTTAACTCGCTACCATTGCAGTAGCGTGCTGATGAATTGGAATTTCTATCACGAATTCTGCACCCGTAGTTGGAGTCGAGTGACAAACAATGGTTCCTTTATGTTTTTCAGTGATAATTTGGTGGCTAATTGACATTCCTAAGCCGGTTCCTTTACCAACAGGTTTGGTTGTAAAAAAGGGATCGAACAATCGTTCCTGGACTTTGAAGGGAATTCCAAGACCATTATCTGCAATCCGAATGGCAATCCGATTTTCACCTACAATTTCAGTGCCAATCCGAATAGTAGGAATCCATTGGTTTTCAGAACTCAAATCTTGACTTTTATGAATTTCTGCTTCTTCTAAAGCATCAATTGCATTAGCAATAATATTCATGAAAACCTGATTGAGTTGACCTGCATAACACTCAATTGCAGGCAGACTATTATAGTCTCTAATAATAGTAATTTCTTGAGAGTTGGGTTTTGCTTTTAAGCGATGATGCAAGATCAGAAGCGTGCTATCAATACCTTCATGAATATTAACTTGTTTTACTTCAGCTTCATCTAAACGCGAGAAGGTTCGCAGGGACTGAACTATCTCGCGAATGCGTTCGGTTCCCACTTGCATAGAGGCGAAGATTTTGGGTAAATCTTCTTGCAGAAATTCTAAATCAATTTCATCAATTAAATCTTGAATTCTGTCAGTCGGTGTCTGATATTCCTGTTGATAAAGGTCAATCAATCGACATAAATCTTGGACATATTGATCGACATGAGTTACATTGCCATGAATAAAGTTAACAGGGTTATTAATTTCATGGGCAACGCCAGCAACCAACTGTCCCAAACTTGACATCTTTTCAGTTTGAATTAATTGTGCTTGCGTATGTTGTAAATAGAGTAATGTTTCACCAAGTTGATGATTTTTCTCCTTTAATTCTTGGGTTCGATCGTCCACTCGCTGTTCTAAGGTTTTGCTGTACTCTTCTAATTCAGCCTTTGAGTGTTGTAAGTAATCCGTCATTTGGTTAAACGTCTTCGCGAGAATGCCAATTTCATCTTGGGATTCAATATTGGCTTTCGCTTCAAGATCGCCAGCCATAATCCGATTAGTAACCGTTGTCAAGCGATTAATTGGATGAGCAATTTGTCGCCGTAACATTAACGTTAAGCCACTACTAACGCCCAGAGCAATTAACCCGCCTAAAAGCGTTTGCCATTCCCCCGTTGCCAAACCGTGGCTAGCATCTGTTAACTCAGAAGTCAGCGTGTTTTGCTGGCTAGCAACAATTTCATTGAGTAACAGAAGCATTTGTTCGGTTAAAGGCTCTGTTTCCTGACGGAAGAGAAATAAGTCTTCGCGGTAGCGATCGCTCTCTACAATTGCAAACAGGCGCTGAGGCAAAGGCTGAAATTGTTGATAGGCACGCTCAACAATTTTGAGATTCGCTTGCTGAGTGGGAGTGAGTCGATCTCGTTGAGAGATTAACTCATTCCAAGCTGCTTGATTAGTTTTAAAGTAAGCGCCGTAGTCAAAGCGAAAGTCTGGATCTTGCGTCACCAAATAGCCGCGCATTTGGGCAATCATCAGGACAAAAGAGCTTTTAAATTCAACCGTATCCTTGAGAAGGAGGGCATTGATAACAGAGGGCGATCGCGCTTCTTGTTCTGCCAAAATCCGATCGGTAGCCACCACAATTGTAGAAATCAGCACCTCGCCCTCATTATCCAACAAGCGCAGAGCCGGTTGATTCTCTAGTAGATTATTATGCAGCGCAAATAAGCGATCCGGCAGCGCAGACCATTGTTTATACGTCTGTTGTAGTGTCTCAAGGCGGCGTTGATTTTCTAGAGAAGGAGAGTATTGTAACAGCACAGTTAACTCTTCAAGTCTGGCTTCAAACAGTTGGCGAGACTGATGATAGCGATCGCGAAACACAGACTCTCCCGATGCCAAATACCCTCGCATATCCGAAACCATCTTCAACAAGTTCGTTTGAGCATCCGCAGAAACCAGCGCCGCAGGCATCCGTACTTCTCGCGTCCGACTAATTGTAGTGGTTGCTTGAATGCTGCTAAGATAGCTGCGTCCAATGACCAGGAACGTCAGCACAACCAACACCCCAAAACCCAACGTTAATTTGTCGCTAATCTTCAAGTTGCGAATCAAAAAGTGAAGCGTTGGCAGAAGATTAGAAGTCGGTGGGTTAAATAGCTGAAAATTGCCCTTTTTGAATAACTTGAGTCGTAACATGTGCTGCACGGGTAACGAAGGATAAAGCCAATCTCACATTTCCTGACTGAAGGCAAAGCTGGCAAAATCGAGATCGTTGATCCGATTCCAGCGATAGACTTGAGTCCGAAAAGCCTTCCACTGCTCGTAGACAACCTTAAACGCTGCATTTTGAGTAGCGGTGTCTTCATAAAGCTCAAACGCCTGCTTTTGAACCGCTTGGAGGATTTCTGGACTATAAGACAGCAATTTAACTCCCTTAAAGATCATGCGTTCTAGGGCTTCACCGTTCACCGCATTGTATTGAGCTAGCATCATTAGGTTGGCTTCAACCGCAGCCGTTTGAAAAATGCTTTGATATTCCTTGGGGAGTTGATTCCAGGCAGCTTGGTTCACTTGTATCTCATACATTGTACTTGGCTCCCACCACCCCGGATAGTAATAGTAAGGAGCAACGCGATCTAAGCCGAGTTTCTCATCTTCATAGGGTCCGACCCATTCTGCACCCTGAATTTCTCCAGATTCTAGTGCTTTAAAGATATCTTTTCCTTGATGTAAGAAAATCTCGACTCCCAACCGCTTGAGGACTTCTCCGCCCAAGCCAGGAATCCGCATTTTTAAGCCCTTCAGATCGGCAGCGCTGTTAATTTCACGGGTAAACCATCCCCCCATTTGCGCGCCCGTATTACCTCCCGGAAAAAAGAGAATCCCGTAGTCTGAATAGATCTTCTCTAACGCTTCTAGCCCGCCTCCAAAGTACAGCCATGCATTGTGTTGTTGGGAGTTAAGACCAAAAGGCATGGAGGTTGAAAAACCAAAAGCGGGATGTTTTTTAATGTAGTGGTAGCCAGCGGTGTACCCGCATTCAACCGTTGCATCCGAAACCACATCCATCACTTCTAGGGCTGAAGCAATATCTCCGGCTTCGTAGGGCGTAATGCTAAAGCGTCCATTGGTGGCTTGACTAACGCGCTGGCAGAATCGATCGATCGCGCCAAACACCACATTCAGCGACTTATTCCAACCCGTTGCCATGCGCCAGCGGACGAGGGGTTGACTGAGGTTGATAACTGAAGATTGAGGAGTTGGGGGGGTGCTTGGGTTACACGCGGCTAAGGTGGCTGTGCTAGCAGTGGCGATCGCGCTATAGCGGAGCAAGTTCCGACGTTTCATAAACTCCCTCGTCTAGTTTCCGGCATTAAAAGCAAAGGTGGCAAAACCTATTTCGTTAACCTGGTTCCATTTATGAATCTTGGAACGAAACGCTTTCCAGGGCTGATAGACTTCGCGGAATTGCGGATCTTGGCTTGCCAGTTCCTCATACATCGCCACCGCCGCTTTATAGATCGCTTGGACAAATGCGGGGTTAAAGGTTTTAAGCTGCACGCCATTAGCAAGCAATCTCTCCAAAGCCGCACTATTGGCAACGGTATAGCGGGCAAGTAGTTTGTGATGGGCTTCTGTAGCCGCCAATTGCAAAATGGTTTGATACTCTGGCGGGAGGGTTTGCCATTGGTTGAGCTTGATTAATAACTCGTTACTTGCCCCTGGCTCCCACCAACTCGGAGAATAATAGTAACGAGTCGCCTTATGCAGACCAAGTTTTTCATCGTCGTAGGGACCGAGAAATTCAACGGCTTCGATTTTGTCTGCAACCAACGCCGGCAAAATTTCATCGGGACCTAGTATTTGAACCTCTGCGCCTAGGCGTTTCAGTAAGCTGCCGCCTAACCCAGCAATGCTGATTTTTAAGCCTTTCAGGTCGTCAACCGTTTCAATTTCCCGCCGGAACCACCCCCCCATCTGCCCGCCAATATTACCCACCGGATAATTAATCAGACCTAGGGTGCGATAAATCTTCTGCATGGCTTCTAGTCCGTTGCCATAAAAAAGCCAAGCGTTTTGCTGTTGAGCATTTAAGCCAAAGGGGATGCCCCCCATAAAGCCGAGTGCGGGTATGCGATCGGTGTAGTAAAGGCTAATGGTACAGCCGCATTCTGCGATCCCTTCAGTCACTGTATCCAATACCTTAGCCGCCGGGGCAATGTCGCCAACTGGATAAGGGGTAATGACAAATTTTCCGTTCGTCATGTCGCTGACTTGTTGGCACAACGATTCAATTGTGCTGAACATGATATCCAGTGATTTGGGAAAGGCAGTCGCCATCCGCCAGCGGATCGCCGGTTGGCTAGGTGAAGATACGGGGGTTTGGGATGCGACTTTTGCGGTTGCTGCGGCTGTGAGAGCTGTTGCACCGAGTCCGGTTTGAGCGAGTAAAGTTCGGCGTTTCATAGCACACTGGGGAGAAAGCGAAAAAGGCACAAGAGGCTGACGGTCATCGTAACTCAGTTTTTTGAAGATTGTGTAAAATTTATTACCTAAATTATCTAGGGAAGTGACGATATTACTCTTAGTATTCCCAAACGAGCAAGCAAACTCCCCAAAAGACTAGTATTTAGTGATTTTTGTTACATTTTGAAAGCATTGTTTGATATTTCGCAAACTCTTCTCAGTTTTAAGGGCTTTAGGTATTTGAGCGCGAGTTGCACTAAAATCTGAAAGCTAAGTGAGAGAATCCCAATTAAAACGATGGCAGAAAACTATGGCGATCGCGCCATCAACGCAGCGGCGAATAGTCCTTTAGAGATTTGGCCGAACCCCGCCCCCAAAAACGATTATCTGATTCATATCGAACACCCGGAGTTTACAGCCATTTGTCCGCGTTCGGGCTATCCCGATTTTGGGACAATGGTGTTCGATTACTATCCGGGGGAGTGGGTGGTTGAGTTAAAAGCCTTTAAGCTGTATATCAATTCATTCCGCCAAGAACGCATTAGTCATGAGGCGGTGGTTAACTGTATTGCAGATAAGTTAGAAGCCGAACTCCAGCCTAAAGCCATGCGGGTCATTGGCGATTTTATGCGGCGAGGTAATATTAAAACGACCATCACCGTCCATCGCGGCGAGGCGATGCATTTTCCAGAATATCGCGCCAATCTTTTATAACCCTTCCTCAACCTAAAGGTTCATGGCGATCGCAGCATCCCGTTTTAAGGTGAAAAGAAGTAAAACCATTCTTGTCTCTATGAGTGCTGAATTTGCGCGAACCCTTCCCCCAGAACTTGAGGAAATCCTTACCCAGCACCGAGATTTAGACGAACTGTTCTCGAAGCTAATGCCCGCTTTGGGTCAAATTTTAGATTGCGATCGCGTCTTCCTTTACCTGCGTCATCCCCAAACCCGTTGGGGTAGAGTGCCCTATTGCTGGTGTAAAGATGCCTCAATCCCCCCAGTATACGACCCAGACTGGAAACCCGAACCCGAATCCCTCGTGCAAGAAGACCCCATGTTTGCGGCGGCGGTGCGTACCGAACCCTCAATCTTTGTAGAAGATGTAGAAACCGCCGATCCCCAGGTACTAAACCGGGAGTTTGAACAAGAAAACTTCGGTCATCGGGCTTTAATTCACGGCCATCTTTGCCAGGAGGGTCAACTGTGGGGAATTTTACAGCCTTGCGCGTTCGATCGACCTAGAGTTTGGGTCAAGAGCGATCGCGCCCTCATCTCAGAAACGATCCAGCGCCTCACCCCCTTTGCTGCGATCTGGGTTCAGCAGTCAGCGCCGGAATAGATTCTACAACCTCCCCCTGTGGAGTATTACCCCACATCTAATCGGGAAACTCCTGTGGTAGCCTCTGGGGTATGGCAGAGGCACAGGGTCACGCTTCGGTAGTTCGTCGCTTATTATTCACTACTTTTTGGCTAACATTGCTCGTTTTAGCAGTTAAAGTTTGGGCAGGTTGGTCAACACGATCTCTTAGCTTGCTGGCTGCGGCACTTTATACCTTAATCGATACGTTTAGTTTAATTTTGAGTTTAATTGCTGTGGCGTCTCCCTACAGTCAGGCGAAATTACCGATTTACGGGCATAGCAAACTGGAAACCACGGGGTTATTACTGTTGGTTGCCTTTTTAGGCTTCACGGGGATGAACTTACTCAGCTTGTCGCTGCAACAACTGGCGGCGTTTTCCCCTTCTGCACCTGCATTAATTAGCGGGCCTTCGATCCAGCTTTTGGGCGTCGTTGCGGCTTGTTTGTGTTGTTTGGGCATCTTTATCCGTTACGAGGCGATCGCCCTCAGCAGTTTAACATTAGTCCATAATGCTAGAAATACGCTTCTTGATGCCGGGATGACCCTCGGTCTTTTGTTTGGACTCGTAGGAGTTGTTCAAGGTTGGGCTTGGCTTGACCCCCTGCTGGCGATTATCCTCTTAGGTCTAGTCGTGGCGAGTGTCATTCGCCTGTTAAACTTCCAACTCCCTTTGTTAGTCGGGCATATTGCGATCGCGCCGGAAGTCCTTGCTAAAATGGCCTGTGCGGTAGAAGGCGTCACCTATTGCGACTCTATTCAATCTTGGGGGGTGGTGGGAAGAGGCGTTTTTGTACGTTTGCGTCTGGTTTTGCAACCTGAATTTCTAGCAGTCTCCAATGTCATTGCAGAACGCCTAGAAAAAACTATTCGCGATCGCTATGGCCCAGTGTGGATGCTAATTTATATTGATACGACGCACTAGAGATTGCGATCGCTGGGTTGACTTGTAGAAATAAGCATCCTCATGCTCTTAGACTGAGGAGTATCAAGACTAGAGTTGCAGTTCTATGCCAAAGCAAATCGCTCAATCGGCAAAAATGGGTTGTAAATCTAATATAAATCCAGGTAACACATCCTCACCCGATAGCGTCGCAGGCGATTGTAAAACCTCTACCTCTCGATTGGGGCGATAAATTTCTACTTGCTGAGTTTTAGGATGAATCAACCACCCCAACCGCAGCCCATTATCAATGTATTCTTGCATTTTTGAGCGCGTTTTTTCCACCTCATCTGTTTCTGAAACCAGTTCTATGGCAAAATCAGGGCACAACGGTAAAAATGTCCGACGTTGGTCAGGTGTTAAGGCTTCCCATCGTTCCATTAAAATCCACGCCACATCTGGAGAACGAGTCCCCCCTTTGGGTAAGCGGAACCCCGTAGAAGAATCAAAGGCTTTTCCCAAACGAGTTTGACGGTTCCAATACCAAAGCTGTCCGTCTAGTTCAAAATTGCGATCGCCTGTTTCTCCCCCCGTAGGTGGCATAATAATTAATTCTCCCTTAGCAGTGAGTTCTAGCTGCAAATTTTGGTTAGCCGCAGCGAGTTGTTCAAACTGCTCATCAGTCAGTTTGAGAATTGGGGATAATTGTAGAGTTAAAGCGCTCATATCTGAGTTGGGCTAAACTGACGACTAAAGCAGACTGGCTTCTTGAATTTGGCGGACTGAATTGACTAAGAACAGGCGCGAACAGTGCTGCAAGTCTTCTAAATGGATCGCCCTTTCTTTCACCTTACCTTGCTGCAATAATCGCGATCGCAGGGTTCCAGCTAGCAAGCCACACTCAACCGGAGGCGTGTACCACTCGCCATCCCACTCTACAATCAGGTTAGCGATGCAAGATTCGGTGAGTTCTCCGCGTTCGTTCCATAGCAGCACATCCTCAAATTCTGGGTGTGCTTGCTGCATTTGCTGGTAAACGGTGCGTTGGGTGGTTTTGTGATACAAAAAGACGTTAGACGCATCGATGGGAGATTTGGCTATCCCCAATCGTACCCGATGGGTGGGTTCTGGAGGGGAGAAGGGGGCGGCGGTGAGGTGTATTTCTCCGCGTTTGGATACCACCAGGCGAATTTTGTGGGGTTGGGGGGGAAGGGTTTGGGTAATTTCTTGGAGGCGATCGCCAACTTGCCCCAAATTCAGGGAAAATGCAAAATAGGCGGCCGATTCTTGCAGGCGTTGTAGATGTAAATCTAACAGAAAATAGCCGTTTTCTGGCGTCCACAGCAAGGATTCTAGCAAACTAAAGGGCGATCGCCTTTCGGTCAAGACTTTGGCTTTGGTGCAGCATTCCTCATATTCTCCCTGTTCTTGGGAGTCCCAAACAATTCCCCCGCCCACCCCATATTCTGCTAAGTTGTGTTGGAGATTGATTAACGCCGTGCGAATGGCAACGTTAAACTGGGCGGTACGTTGCGGCGTTAAGAAGCCGATGGTTCCGGTATAAATATGGCGGGGAGAGTCTTCGAGTTCTGCGATAATTTCCATTGTGCGCGGTTTGGGCGCTCCAGTAATGGAAGCACAGGGAAATAAAGCTTTGAAAATATCAGTAAAATTAGCTTGGGTCTGACATTGCACGACAGAGGTCATTTGCCACAGGGTGGGGTATTGCTCAATTTCAAACAGGCGAGTCACTTCAACGCTGCCCGTTTTAGCAATTTGTCCCATATCATTGCGGATCATATCCACAATCATCACATTTTCGGCTTGATTTTTGGGCGATTGTCGCAGGTCAAGAGCGAGGGTGCGATCGCTCTTATAGCTTAACCCGCGCGGGGCGGTTCCTTTCATGGGACGAGAAAGCAGGGTGTCATTGTCCCAATTAAAGAATAACTCTGGCGAGGCGCAACAAATTGCCCAATCTTCGAGTTGGATAAATGCGCCATACAGACTTTCTTGGGATTGAACTAATTGTCTAAAATAAACCCAAGGATCGCCCTCAAACTTAGCACGCAGCCGAAATGAGTAATTGACTTGGTAGGTATCGCCTTGGGCAATGTAGTCTTTAATGTGGTGGATGCAAGTGCGATAGCGATCGCGGGAAATATCGGCCTCCCAAAGGGGTGCTATTCTAGGATGTTCTGGGATATCCTCAAATTCGATAATTTCGGGTTCTCCATACAAACCAAACCACGCTAGGGGGAATTCGTGGCTGTTGCGAACCCGAAAACTGGCATCAAACGCGGGGGAAGCTTCGTAACTCACAAACCCGGCGGCATAATAGGACTGTTGTTA
>JAAHGE010000131.1 GCA_010672635.1 Desertifilum sp. SIO1I2
GGAAGCGGCGCGTAACCCTGCCGCCGGTGCGGCGGGCGGTGTACTGACCGGCCAGGGCGTGCCGTCCACGCTGAACAAGATCTTCCGCAACGTCGATCCCGAGAACATGATCAACATGAACTCGTCGGCTTAACTGGAGTAATTCTTGTAGGGGTTTAACAAAAATTGTCCAGGTGTAAATGCTTCCCAAACACAAAAGGATGAGAATGCCGAGGAGGAGAATTAACCATCGTCCTCGAACGGCAGGGAAGCCAAAAAGGGTGGGTTGGGTTGGCAGGGTCATAATCTCACTCAATCGGCTTGGGTTGCCGTTAGTTTTTCAAAGCAAGGGAAGCTGGTATTTGAGCGCTCTCTCCCCTTCAGTTTTATTGTGCGGGAGTTCGCTCAATTGCAACCCGTTTGTTAGCAATTTTTCATAGTTATTTTGACTCAATTAAAACAATCAAAAGATTGCAAAAGTCACTTTTGAGTAAAGGCCCAAACGCCATTCCAATTGGCGGGAATTCCCTGTTGGTTTAGTCGATCGATGCGTTCGAGATAAAGTTGAGCTGCTTTATCTGTCGGATTAATTCTTAAGACCTGCTCAAAACCTTGTCTAGCCTCGGTTAAATTTCCCTGACAATATTGCTGTAGTGCTTGTTGAAAGTCGGCTAGCGTTTTCAGCTTTAATACTCGCAGGTCTACTTGTTCAACATCCATGACTTCATAGACGCCGATCGGTTCGCTACGACCTTTGACAATAGCACGGTCTAAGAAGCGAATCTGATATTTTTCGGGACGCTGCAATTGCTTGACAACTTCTTCGGAAATCACCATCGAAGCGCCATAAAATTTGGTTAAACCTTCCAAACGCGCTGTTAGGTTGACATTATCCGAAATTGCATCGCCTTGAATGCGGTTCTGTTCGCCCACCATTCCCACCATCATGTAACCGACATGAATTCCCATGCCAATTTGAATGGGTGATTGTCCTTGCGTTTGGCGATCGCTATTGAGTTGTTGTAATTGTTGAAACTGAGCAATTCCCGCATCGACTGCATCGTCAACGCGATCGGGAAATACTGCCATCACCGCATCGCCAATGAACTTGACGACAAAGCCGTTGTATTTGCAAATTTCCGGACTCACCCGTTGCAAATAGGCGTTGACAAAATTAAAGTTTTCTTGGGGGGTCATGCTTTCCGATAGGGTGGTAAAGGAGCGAATATCGGAAAAGGCGATCGCCATTTCTTTGCTGACATGGTCGCCGAGTTCGATGCGGGTGACATCGGGTTTCTGCAAAAACTTGAGGAATTCAGTGGGAAAAAATCGTGCAAAGGCGTTTTTCTGGGTTTCTACGCGCTCGAAGGAAGTTTTAAGCTGTTCTGCCATGCTATTAAAGGATTGAGTCAGTTTCTCAATCTCAATAATTTGCAGCAGATTAGGCAGGTAGATAGATTGATTGAGGTTTCCCCGTGCCATTTCGTCTGAGGCGCGCGTCAGGCGGAGAATGGGATGCGTAATCCAACGGGCGGTGAGGATACCCATTGCGATCGCGCCGCCTAGCGCCAGCAAACACAGCAGAACTGTGTTGCGGGTATTGGCGTAAATTTGGGCCATAAAGTCTGCTTCTGGCACAATGACTAAAATCAGCCAGTCAATGCCATAGCCGTCTTGAAAGGGTTCAACCTGGAGAAATTGGCGTTCGCCTTCTAACCAAAATTCCAGTTGGTGCGATCGCTCAATGCGATCAAGGTTAGTAAAATTTGCTAATAGCTTTTGTAGCGCGGTTCGCAAGGTGGGATTAGCACTGTTGAGCGCATTCAGACGTTGGGGAGGGCGATCGCCTTTTCCGGGAATGTAAGGTAATTCTGGGGTAGAGTTGGCGACCAACAAGCCATTGCGCTCTACAATAAAGGCGCTGCCGGTTTTACCAATCCTCAGACTTTGTAAAAAAGTGACTATACCTGATAGCGAGACATCGCACAGCAAAATTCCCCGCAAGCTGCGATCGCGATTGTACAGTGCATAAACAGCCGAAGCATCCAAGCGCTGACCAATGGTGGAAGGTTCAATCTCTGTCCAGGTAGGTTGACCGACACTTAAAGCTGTTTTATACCAAGATCGGGTTCTAGCATCGTATTCTGAGCGTTCGCTGAGTATTGTTTCGGGTTCTCCTTGGGCGTTGGCGCTGTAGCGTCGCAGGGTGCGATCTCTCTGTGTGGCAATGACTACATAATCTTCTAAGCCATTCGCACCAAAGAACTCGCCGCGATCGTTAGCAAAGGCAACTGTACCAAACTGATTAAACAGTTGACTCTGTTGCCAAAAGTAGCGCGTCAAAGCCTCCGGATCTTCTAAGTTCAGCAAATCTTGCTGAAAAACCTGAGCGTTCAATTGATGCAGCAGTTGAGGCGCTTCCAAATAGCGATCGACTTCTTCATGCACTCGCACGACAATTTCCTGTCGCAGTTGAGTCGCCAGTTCGTTGACTGCTCTTTGTCCGCTGCGGAATGAAAGCCACCCCACGAGTCCAGTAATAGTGACGACTTGGAGGACAAAAGGAAAAACCAAGGTGGTTCGCAAACCTAATTTTTTGGGTTTTGCCGGTTTAGGAGCAATTCTGCTAGGGAGCAACGACATAGGGCTAGTCTAGGGCAATGATTTAATGGAAGCATTGAAATGAGAAAAACTGCCACTGTTTGCCGGAAACTGGTTTTAAAGATCCGGTGAATTTTGAGCGCGATCGCTCTCAGTTATCAATAATACGCGCCTGATACAGAGAGTTCGGGGAGGGTGCGATCGCCCTTCCTACAATCCGATCCTGAGTCACTTCGCCTCATCTAACCCCAAGTAGCCCTAACTGGGTTGTGGCTGAGTATCTGTACTCGCTGACTAGTTCTAGTCAAATCCCACTAGTCACTATCCAAAACACCTGACACTGAAGCCACGGCTTTAAGGCTGACAGAACTCAAAACGCTTGATATCTAAAGCTTTTAGAATGACGCCCTCGGTAGGGATCGAACCTACGACCCAGGGATTAGAAATCCCTTGCTCTATCCACTGAGCTACGAGGGCAAAGACCAAACAATTCTTTATTATAGCATAAGGACTGCAAGATTCAAAGATTAAAGCAAATAAACCTGTATTTCAGCCCTGAAGTTGCTTGAAGCCCAATTATTAAGTTAAATTTGATTAAGAAGGTTTCTCAGAAAGTCAGTAACAGCGTAAAGACTGTTGCCACTTTTGAGACAACCAACCCTGGTAGCGTCCGACCGCCATAAAACAAAGAAGCCTGCTGATTTCTAGGCGCTTGTTTAATTGATGTAAGACTCGTTATAGAGACAACCGCGTTATGAAAATTTCTTGGAGAGTAATTCTTTTGTGGGCATTGCCTGCATTAGTGATCGGGTTTTTCGTGTGGCAGGGTGCGTTTGCTCAATCTGCTGCCGAACTCGGCTCTAATACAGCCAGTACCCGGATGACCTATGGGCGTTTTATAGAATACTTAGAAGCTGGCAGAGTCACAAGTGTCGATCTCTACGAAGGGGGTAGAACCGCCATCGTAGAAGCAGTTGACCCAGAACTCGATAACCGTATGCAACGGTTGCGCGTAGACTTACCGGCCAATTCCCCCGAACTGATTTCTCGGCTGAGAAACGAGCAAATTAATTTTGACATCCATCCGCCGCGTAACGATGGCGCAATTTGGGGCTTATTAGGGAACTTAGTCTTCCCCTTGCTATTGATCGCCGGTCTGTTCTTCCTGTTCCGTCGTTCCAGCAACGTTCCTGGCGGCCCCGGACAAGCGATGAACTTCGCCAAGTCCAAAGCGCGGTTCCAGATGGAAGCTAAAACGGGCGTCTTATTTGATGATGTCGCTGGCATTGAAGAAGCCAAAGAAGAACTGCAAGAAGTCGTCACCTTCTTGAAGAAACCCGAACGCTTTACCGCAGTTGGGGCCCGCATTCCCAAAGGCGTGCTGTTAGTGGGGCCTCCGGGAACGGGTAAGACCTTACTGGCAAAAGCGATCGCCGGTGAAGCAGGCGTTCCTTTCTTCAGCATTTCCGGTTCTGAGTTTGTGGAAATGTTTGTGGGTGTGGGTGCATCTCGCGTCCGCGACCTGTTCAAGAAAGCCAAAGAAAACGCGCCTTGTATCATCTTTATCGATGAAATTGACGCCGTAGGTCGCCAGCGCGGTGCGGGAATTGGCGGCGGTAACGACGAACGCGAACAAACCCTCAACCAACTTCTAACCGAGATGGATGGGTTTGAAGGCAATACTGGGATTATCATTATCGCGGCGACGAACCGACCCGACGTTCTCGACTCCGCCTTACTGCGTCCCGGTCGTTTTGACCGTCAAGTTACGGTTGATGCGCCGGATGTGAAAGGACGTTTAGAAATTCTCGATGTCCACTCCCGCAATAAGAAGCTAGCGCCGGAAATTTCCCTAGAAGCGATCGCGCGTCGCACTCCCGGTTTCACGGGTGCAGACTTAGCCAACCTGTTGAACGAAGCGGCGATCCTGACGGCACGGCGACGCAAAGATGCGATTACCATGCTAGAAATTAACGATGCGGTTGACCGCGTTGTGGCAGGGATGGAAGGAACCCCCTTGGTCGATAGCAAGAGCAAGCGCTTAATTGCTTACCATGAAGTGGGACACGCTATGGTTGGCACCTTAATTAAAGACCACGACCCCGTACAGAAAGTTACCCTCATTCCTCGCGGTCAGGCCCAGGGGTTAACCTGGTTTACCCCAAGTGAAGACCAAAGCTTGGTCTCGCGATCGCAACTCTTGGCCCGCATTTCTGGCGCACTCGGCGGACGCGCGGCTGAAGAGGTGATTTTTGGCGATGCGGAAGTAACGACAGGTGCCGGAAATGACTTGCAACAAGTCACCGGAATGGCCCGCCAAATGGTAACGCGTTTCGGCATGTCGGATCTCGGCCCTATTTCCTTAGAAGGTCAGTCTGCTGAAGTGTTCCTCGGTCGCGACTTAATGACCCGTTCGGAATATTCTGAAGAAATTGCTTCCCGCATTGACGCTCAAGTGCGGTCAATTGTGGAGCATTGTTACGATGAAGCCAAGCGGATCATGCGCGAGAACCGCGTTGTCATCGATCGCCTCGTGGATCTGCTCATTGAGAAAGAAACCATCGATGGCGAAGAATTCCGGCAAATTGTGGCTGAATATACCCAAGTTCCGGAAAAAGAGCAATACGTACCGCAACTCTAAGAGCTAAGTTGGGATAATCTCATTAACAACGAGGGTGGGACTTGAACCCACCCTTTTTGCTGGTCTTAGTTTAATCGACCCATGCGATCCACCGGCCAAAACCGCATAATGGCTTTACCGATAATGCGATCGCGCGGAACGACTCCCCAGCAGCGAGAATCATAGCTACTATTGCGATTATCCCCCATCACCAGGTAAGAATCAGGGGGGATAACGACCGATCCAGAAAGAAATTGTTGATCGACCGGACAAACATTAAGTTGTGTCAGTTGATGGTCGGAAGCAGAAATCGCCGGATCGGCCGGATACAAGTCTGAGGCGACATAATCTTCTTCGAGGCGTCGATCGTTAATGTAAACGCGACCGTCCCTTAATTCTACGGTTTCTCCGGGAAGCCCGACAATCCGCTTAATTAACTCATCCTCGAATGTCGGGTTATACTCCATCATCCGGTCGGGAGGCGAGAACACAATAATATCGCTCCGTTGGGGTTGCTGAAAGTGGTAGCTGAATTTATCCACTAAAACGCGATCGTGTTGGGGTTGGTATTGGAGGGTCGGTAGCATCGACTCCGTGGGAATATAGCGCGCCTCTGCAACAAAGGTGCGGATACCAAAGGCAAAAATAGCACTCAATCCCAAGGTTTTGAGCGTTTCAATCCAAGGATTTTCAACAGGAGTGGGTTCGGAATAGGGACGATGAGGTTTGTGAATAGGAGTCATGGATCAATCAGCAATGGCGATCGCTTTTGCAATCAACTATAACGCTCCAACCCTTACGACTGGTTAAAGCAAGGGGCGTTCCCCAACTTGACGCGAGCAGATTGCGATTTTAGGATGGAAGTCGAGAATCTTATCCGTGAAGTCGGAATTTGTCTCAATCTTTAGAAATCCAACAACGCTCCATCGAGATTCTATCGTCCCTCAGTTATCGGACGGGTCAACTGAGCGGTTATCTCGAATCGATTGCCCAAGGGGTGAGCGAACTCCTGAACTTAGAATGGGTTGTTGTCACCCTCTGTCAAGCGGGTGTTGAGAAAGTGTTAGCCAGTACCCGCGACTTGGGGGCAGACCGCGATCGCGTTTATTCTCTCCACGGCAGTCTAGCAGAACGAGTGATCCTCCAGAATAGCCCCGTGGTGATTGAAGATGCTCGTCTGAACCAGGGGAACTTGCCAGAAGGCTATTTGTCTTACTTGGGCGTCCCGTTGCGATCGCCAACTGGAGAAATTCTCGGTACGATTTGCGCTTTTGGACGAGAACCGCACAGCTTGACGCCAGCCGAAGTGAAACTCGCCGAAATTTTTGCCGAACGCGCCGCCACCGCCATTGATAACTACCAGCTTTATCAACAGCAACGCACCTTTAACCGAGACTTAGAAGCTGAAGTGGCTAAACGTACCGAAGAACTTAAATTAGCTCAAAATCAGTTGGAATTGCGCGTAGAACAGCGAACCGCCGAATTGCGCCAAGCTGTGGAACAACTCCAGGCGGAAATTCAAGAACGCCAGCAAATAGAGGCTGCTTTAAGAGAAAGTGAAGGACGGTTTCGCACCTTATTGGATAATGCAGCCGATGCCATTTTTGTGATTAATGACCAAAATCAAATTATCGATGTCAATCAGCAAGCCTGTACCAGCCTAGGGTATACGCGATCGGAACTTTTGAATTTTACCGTTTTTGAGATTGAGAAAAAGCGATCGCCCCAAGAAATGGCCGCCACGCGCCAGCAGTTAAGCTTAGGATCGCCCCAAACCCTAGAAGGTATCCATCAGCGCCAAGATGGAACCACATTTCCAGTAGAAGTCCGAGTCGCCTTATTTGAAAGCGGCGGACAAACCCTAGAACTCGCCTTAGCGCGAGACATTACCGAACGCCAGCAAGCCCAACTGAGTTGCGAACGCCTAGCAGAACTCGGAGAATTTGCAGCCACCATTATTCACGAAGTCCGCAACCCCCTCACCACCGTTTTATTAGGTTTGAACGCCTTTAAGCAACTCGAACTCTCCGAGATCTTTCAATCGCGTTTAAGTCTCGCCTTAGAAGAAGCCGAACGCCTGCAACGCTTGCTCAATGAAATCTTAGCCTATGCCAAACCCCAAGCCTTGCAAGAGGTTGAATTAGAACTCAACCAATTTATTACCCAGATGTTGGATAGCTTGCGCCAGATGCCGTCGGCGATGGGACGCCAGATTCAATTTACCCCTAGCCCAACTGCGATTAAGGTGCGGGGCGATGCCGATAAGCTTAAACAAGTCTTGATTAACCTGATTGCCAATGCTTGCGAAGCCGTGGGTGAAGGCGAATTAATTCAGACGCGCATTTCCAGCCAGATGAACCGCGTTTGCGTGCAAATTCAGAACGGCGGCGATCCCATTCCCCCAGACATTTTAGCCAAAATTGTCCAACCGTTTTATACCACCAAACCCGCCGGGAATGGATTAGGGTTAGCCATTGTCAAGCAAATTGTGGAAGCGCATGGGGGACAATTGAGAATTGAGTCAGATGCGATCGCCGGCACCCTTGCCAGCATTGACTTACCAATGGCGATCGCGACAAAAAAGTAGAGACGTTCCCCACGCCTCTACTTCACCTCACACCACAACCCGCCCAAATTAGAGCTTTTCCAGGTTAATTAAACCGTAACCCCATTTCGGATCGAAACGCAGAGGCGGCTGACCTGGAATGGCACAGACTTCGCGCAAGCGTTCCTTAATCACCTCTGGCTCCAACGTCGGATCGCTTTGTAACAGTAAAGCCACCACCCCCGATACAAACGGCGTCGCCATACTGGTACCTGCCAAGACCACAAACCGACTGTTCACCCGGTTAGCGCGTTCCGGTGCCGAATCCGAACTTAAGGCAGCCACAATCATCGCACCTGGGGCGGCAATATCTGGCTTTTGGGCCTCATTCCGCAAGGGGCCTTCGCTACTAAATTCAGAAATGGTATCAAGCTCTAGACCCACTTCTCGCGGCGTTCCATCAATATCCACCCACTTGGTTTTCGTGGTGTACGAAGCCACTGTAATGGCACTCGCCGCTGCCCCCGGAGAACCAATCTTCACCGAATCCGCCACGCTCTTGCCCGTAAACAAGACAGAAGCCGAGGGGTCTAGCGTCCACACATCGACCCGTCCCGACCGCTCAGAGAGGTTGCGAAGGCGCAATTGCCAAGTTCCCCCTTTCAAGGAGGGTTTAAACATGCCCCCGCGAATCTGTACGAAGAAATTGTAATCGCCATTGGCTGGGTCGCGATCTGGCGTCACCACTTGAATCGTCGCGTCAGGTAACTTGTACTCCTTAGCGGGGTTTCCTGTGGGAATAATTTTTTGGAACGGCGTCACAAATCCAAGGGGCGTGCGAACGGAGACTTCAAACTCGCAGTTTCCGGAATACCATCCATTTAACCAGGCAATGCCAACGCGATCGCTCGGAACGTGGAAGCGCATGGTATGGGTTCTGCGCGCGCTAACTGTCGCTTGAGCATGAATATTATCATTGCCTTCATTACCGGCCGCACAGCACACAATCCGACCGGGCCCCGATTCAGCATCAATAATTTGCGACAGCGAATCCGAGCCATCGTGGGCATCCGCATGACCGCCTAAGCTCAAATTCACCACCGCCGGACGACCTAATTCGCCAGCCACTCGGAAGATATAGCGAATGCCATCAGCAATATGAGCATCCTGTAAATCGGTTTTAACAATCACTAAATCAGCTTCGGGGGCAACGCCTCTATACAGGCTGTCTTCTCCGGCTGCAATCCCCGCTACATGGGTTCCGTGACCATTTTCATCAATTGAGGTGGTGAGAATGGGGTCTTGTAATTCCACCCCATAGCCGCCTTCATTGACGCCTCTTCCGGGAAGCGTTTGATCCCAAATGCGGAGAATTCGACCTTGAAAGGCAGGATGTTTGGGGTCAATTCCAGTGTCTACAATACCAACGACAACATTTTTACCCGTGAGGTTGTTATTGTTGAGTTTATATTGGGGCAGCTTAACCCGTTCGACGGCGCGATCCATTGAAGTGTGCAGATAGCGCGAGGGTTTAATGCGATGTACGGCTGGATCGTCCGAGAGATTGCCAATACAATTAATGGGCGCGATCGCGGTTCGGACGCTGCCCTGACGCTGGTTAACGCGGACGCCAATCTCAGCTAAATGGTCGAGATTTGCGTTTTCGTCGCAGTAGATAAATACCACGCTACGAGGAGGTTTAGGGCTATCTTCTGCTGCCACAATGCCGAGGGTTCGCTTTTGTAAAAATAAGCCTAAGCGATCGCCTTGTTCAACTGCGGCATTGTAATCTTGTAAGGCGAGAAGCAATCCAGGTGAAATCTTTTCAGGTGTCATGGCGTGGTTCACCGAAAATTCTGAGGGATTCTAACTAACTACTCAACTTCCAGTCTAAGTTCAGGATAAAAGTTGAGCCATACCTGAGTATCCTGCAAGACGCACAACCCGTCGCTAGGGGCGAGAACCCCTATCGGGGAAGAAGAGGATGGGGAAATGGAGGGAGTTGGGAGTAAATTCAATCTTGAGTTTGACGAATAACTCTGGTGGTGAGTTGTAGGCTGCCTGTAGAAATGACATAAGGGAATGTGCGAAGAATGCAAATTCAGACACCAGATTGGGTAAAACACGCGGTTTTCTATCAAATTTTCCCCGATCGCTTTGCTCGGACTCAACAATCGCGGAAATTTCTTCTAAAAAATGCCCGTTGGGAAGATTGGAACGAGATTCCGACGCTGCAAGGTTATAAAGGCGGAGATTTATGGGAA
>JAAHGE010000132.1 GCA_010672635.1 Desertifilum sp. SIO1I2
TCTCTAAGAAGAAAGAGAAAGAGAAGAATGCTTGAGGGAAGCTATGCCAGAAAACCAAATGCAACGCGGTCAGCAGTGGCTAGAACAACTGCTCCAAAAAGTCGGTTTACCAGCGGCGGTGAGTCCCCAAATTCAAACCCTGAACCCTGAGTTAGAAAGCTGCTGGCTTACTATCGACAGCCAACCCCTAACCCCCGAACAAATTCAACTTCTGATCGGTTCAGAAGGGGCGGTCTTAGACTCCATTCAATATCTGGCCAACACAATTCTCAATATCGGCCAGCCCCCAGAAGCGCAACAAGCCTATACCATTGAATTAAATGGCTATCGCGCCCGCCGCCAAGCCGAACTGCAACGCCTCGCCGTGGAAGTGGCAGAACAAGTCCGAGCAACGGGAGTAGAGTTTGAAATGAAATCGCTTTCCTCCGCAGAACGGCGACAGGTTCATACCTTTCTCAAGGTCTATGAGGATATTGAAACCGAAAGTCGCGGTCGAGAGCCGGATCGGCGCTTGGTGGTGCGGCGTTTAGTAAAAAGTTAGACCGATCTCAGACGCGCCTAGAGCGCGTCTATTTGTCGTAAGTTGCGGTTGGAGAGAGGCAAAAACGGATGGAGGCAATCTACATTCCCCAGTTGGCTAAGGCTCTCGATGGAACAGAAGTCTTAGAGGTTAGAGAACATCTCCCCGATTTACAAACCCTGATGCCCGTTCAGGGCAAGCTGAAAGTAAAGCATTGCGGGAATTATTTAGAAGTCTCTGCCAGAGTAGAAACGATTATTACGCTGACGTGCGATCGCTGTTTGCAACAATACAACCATCGCCTGAAACTCAAAACCCGCGAATTGATTTGGTTAGAAGAATCGCCTGAAGATCCGGGGTTAATTCCCCTAGAGCGGGAAGTCAGCTTAGAAGAATTGGTGGAAACCTTGCCCCCACAAGGCTATTTCAATCCCACCACTTGGCTGTACGAACAACTGTGTTTAGAATTACCCCATCGCCAATTGTGCGATGGCGCTTGCCCCGGTATCGCCCCGTCTGAGGAGCGCCTCCCGGAAGTCGCCAAGCCAGTCGATCGACGTTGGGCGAGTCTCGAAGCCTTAAAAAATCAATTGCCCTAGTCTTGAAATATCCATGAGCTTTCAACAGGAGTTTGAACTGCTAGTGCGATCGCGCTACCCCGTTATCTATATTCCCACAGCGGAAGAAGAACGGGTCGAAGGGGCGATCGCGCAATCCGCCAGCCGCTTAGGAAATCGCGGCATCTATATTTGGGACTTTGTGGACGGCTATCAAGGCAACCCCAACGATACGGGATTTGGGCGGCGCAACCCCCTACAAGCGCTCGAATTTGTCGAAAAGTTGCCCGTTGATGCCCCCGCCATTTTCATCCTGCGCGACTTTCACCGCTTCTTAGAAGACATTTCCATTGCCCGAAAACTGCGTAACTTATCGCGCCGCCTCAAATCTCAACCCAAAAATTTAGTGATTCTTTCGGCACAACTGGAAATTCCCTCAGATTTAAGCGAACTGATTAGCGTCTTAGAATTTCCCTTACCCGCCGCCGAAGAAATTCGCCTGGAAATTAACCGCCTGTTAGGAGCCGTTGGCAAATCCCTAGATGAAAAAAGTTTAGATGAAATTGTCCGTTCCTGCCAAGGCTTGTCCATTGACCGCATTCGGCGGGTTTTAGCCAAAGCGATCGCCACCCACGGGGAAGTGCGCCCCGAAGATGTGGAGCTGATCCTCGAAGAAAAGCGGCAAACCATTCGCCAGACTCAAATTCTTGACTTTTATCCCACCCAAGCCGAAATTTCGGACATCGGTGGGCTAGAAAACCTCAAAGATTGGCTATTGCGGCGCGGCGGGGCATTTTCTGAAAAAGCCAGAGCCTACGGCTTGCCCCATCCTCGCGGTTTATTGTTAGTCGGGATTCAAGGAACGGGCAAATCTTTAACCGCAAAAGCGATCGCCCATCACTGGCACCTTCCCCTGTTGCGCTTAGATGTCGGTCGATTATTTGGCGGTTTAGTCGGAGAATCAGAATCTCGCACCCGACAGATGATTCAACTTGCCGAAGCCCTTGCGCCCTGCATTCTCTGGATCGATGAAATTGATAAAGCCTTTTCTGGCGTGGGTAGCAAAGGCGATGCCGGTACCGCTAATCGCGTATTTGGCACCTTTATCACCTGGCTGGCTGAAAAAACCTCGCCCGTTTTTGTCGTCGCCACCGCCAACGATATTCAAGCCTTACCGCCGGAAATGCTCCGCAAAGGGCGCTTTGATGAAATCTTTTTTGTCGGCTTACCCAGCCAAGAAGAACGCCACGCGATCTTTTCAGTGCATTTGTCCCGATTGCGATCGCACAATCTGAAAAATTACGATATCGAAAGATTGGCTTACGAAACTCCCGATTTTTCTGGGGCAGA
Source organism: Desertifilum sp. SIO1I2 (assembly GCA_010672635.1). GTDB lineage: Bacteria > Cyanobacteriota > Cyanobacteriia > Cyanobacteriales > Desertifilaceae > Desertifilum. Next base: position 2,428 of record JAAHGE010000132.1, read on the forward strand.
AATCGAACAGACCATTATCGAAGCCATGCACATCGGGTTTAGCCAAAATCGCGACTTTACCACCGATGATATCCTCGAAGCGGCCAGCCAAATGGTACCCCTAGCCCGGACTGCCCAAGATCAAATCCGCTTTTTACAAGATTGGGCTGCCGCCGGGAAAGCTCGTTTAGCTTCGCGACAAACTAGCCTGAAAACCTCAATTGGACGGCAATTCTAGGGAGGTTGAATTCTCAAAATGCTATCTGCAATCTTAAAGTTTATCCTCGGCGTGTTCTTTGCCTTAGCGTTACTGCTCGCAGGCAGCGTCGCCGCCGCTCGCTATTTCATCACCAAGATGACTGCACCCCCGCCCAGACCTGTTTTTGCCAATGATAAGCCGGTTGCCCTTCAGAGCGCAGTTGCAGCTCAAAGCGCGCCCGCCTCTTCTGCCGCTCAACCGGCCCCGGCGGCTTCTCCTGCCCCCAAGCCTTTACCGGATGGAGCTTTTGAAGCACGGGTCATTTGGCCCGATGGCTTAATCTTACGCGAGGCTTCAGGGCCTGATGCCAACCGCGTCGGGGGCGTGGGCTATAACGAGCGCGTCATTGTTCTCCAAGAAAGTGGCGATAAAGCTTGGCAAAAAATCCGTCTGAGCGGCAGCGAACAAGAAGGTTGGGTGAAAGCAGGCAACCTGGAAAGAATTAACTAAACTTAGAACTTGGGCGCTTGGATATTAAGAAAGTTAGCCAAGTTTAAATCTTAGTTGCAATATTTGCGTTGAACGATGGCGGCAAGAAGCCCTCAGTGTAAGCTGATGAGGTTTGAGCAATAATATGGTCATTGATTGCCCTTATGTACGGTAATCGTTCTCGCAAAAATCTCTTAGAATCAGTGGTGACGGCTGGCTTAGGTGCTGGCATTGTCACCTCTTTTGCCATCAGTCAAGGACAACATCCGTTGTTAGCCTTTATTATTACCGGGTTTGCGATTGTCATTTCCTTAATGGTCGATCGACTGTTGAATTAGATTTCAATGTTGAAGTTAAACAAATGGGGGCTGGTATTTCCTAAAATTGGGATAGCGACCAGCCTCTTTTATAAAAACTCCTCTAAAAATAGAGGAAATTGTCCAGCAAGTCGCCTAAAATAACAGCCAAAGTCCATAGGACTTGAATCGAGATCTTGACAACTGGGTAAGAAGCGATGGAATCACTAGCCTACTTATACGTAGCCCTGAATTACGAAGCACCTGAACCGGAGTTAAACCTGAAAGCATTGCCTTGCTTGAGAGGTCGCTCTACTTTTGCTCTTCAGTTACTTGTTGCTAGCGTTTTTGTGGGATTGAGTGGTAGTGCTAGTTATGCAAATTCTCTCCAGCAGGGGATGTCTGGCCCGGAAGTGATGGCATTACAAGAAAAGTTACAGGCGTTGGGTTATTTTGAGCCTTGTCCGACGGGGTATTTTGGCGAAGCCACCCAAGAAGCAGCTCAACGGTTTCAGCGCGATCGCGGTTTAACTGCTGATGGTGTCGTGGGTTCGCAAACCCAAGCCGCATTAGCTAACAGGAGTTCGGCGCAACGTTCGCCTCAAGCGTCCCCTTCATCCTCGGTTTTTGATACCAGTTCCTTCACGACGCCAACCGCAACCTCCTCACCGACTCCCCAAACTCAAAATTTCGAGTCCCCATCCTTTACCAACCGAACTCCCACTCCCCAAACCCAAAATTTCGAGTCCCCATCTTTTACCCCCCAAACACCCACTCCCACCCCAACCTTCGATAGCAGACCTTCAACTCCACCCGCTCAAAGTTCAACCTTCGATACTCGACCCTTTACCGGCTCAACTGAAACTCCACAAGCGGTCGAACCCCCCCCAACTGCTCCATCGCGCCGAGTCAGTGACGCCCCTAGCTCTAGCCGAATGTTACGTTTAGGCGATCGCGCTCCGGAAGTCGGAACGTTACAAAATGCCTTGCGTCAAGCCGGATTTTACTACGGGGAAACCAGCGGTTACTTTGACGCGGCGACCGAAGAAGCCGTCATCTACTTTCAACAAGCCTCTGGACTCAGTGCAGACGGCATTATTGGTCCGCAAACCCGCAGCCTCCTGCTCTCGCAAAATTCTACCTCGACTTCAACGGCCACAACCCCAACAAGCCACAGCGTCGTGCGCCACGGCGAAAGCGGCGAGGCAGTCACGCACTTGCAGCAAGCCTTAACAGCGGCGGGATTTTATGATGGACCAATTACGGGCTATTTTGGCAGCCTCACACAAGCAGCACTCCTTGATTTTCAACAAGCCAAGGGAATTAATGCTGATGGAATTGCAGGCCCGGCAACCCAATCTGCCCTGATGAATTATAGTTCCTCTGCCAGCGCTGCTAGTTATAGTGCAGGGGGGAACTTTCGCGAAGAGTTTAGCGTCTTACAACTCCAAGAACGATTGCAATCTCGCGGCTTATATGCCGGTTCGCTAGATGGCATTGATGGTCCGCTCACTCAAGCCGCCGTTGACGCCGCCACACAGCGCTATCTCGTCAGCGAAAGCGAAATTCGCAGTGGACGCTTCTAAAGCTGGATCTCTCCGTAGAATAACTGAGAGGCGAGGTTCTAAAATAGCGACAAAAGCTCGGCTGAGGTCGCATAATTGAGGAATTGACCGGGCAAACCGCTATTTTTTTAAGAGATTATGGACTTTTTAGCGTATACGTACTCGGCTCTGGCTTACGAAGATCCGTCAGTCAGTACGGTTCAATTGAACTGGAAACTTTTTTCTCATAAAATTGCCCTATGGCTGCTTTCGGTTTTGAGTGCGATCGCGATCGGTGAAGTCTATCGCCCTGCCTTTGCCCAAGTGATTTATCGGACGCTGCAATTTGGTCAAAGCGGCACGGATGTTGAGCTAGTTCAGCGTTGTTTGTTGGAGTTGGGCTATTTTAGCGGCCCGGTTACAGGACGGTTTGAGGCATCCACGCGCGATGCAGTCCGCAATTTTAAGTTTGCCAACCGCGATCGCCTTCCAGTGAATGATGTTATCAATCCGGAAACCGCCGCTTTCCTGTTCACGGGATGTCCTCAACTGACTCAAAGCTTGGTAAGCGATCGCGATATTGTTAATCCTACTCCTCAACCGATTGTTCCTCCCCCACCCCCAAGTTTTACGGGTAACTTTGCTAATGACCTTCGGTTTGGAGATCAAGGGCTAGAAGTCTCTCGCCTACAAACCTTGTTGAACAATGCAGGGTTTAGTCCAGGTGGAATTGATGGGATTTTCGGTTCCAATACCCAAGCCGCCTTATTAAATTTTCAGCGGGCTTTTGGTTTATCCCAAACCGGCATTTACGATCTCCCCACTCAGCAAACTTTAGAAAGAACAATTTCACCACCTACTGCATCGCGTCCTCAAACTACTACATTTAGAACCCTACAACGAGGCGATACGGGCCCAGAAGTCTTCGACCTGCAAACGCGCTTGCAAGAGGCGAGTCGCCGTTTCGCCAATCCTCGTTTCGATCCAGGAGAAGCCGATAGCGTTTTTGGTCCTCGTACAGAAGAAGCGGTTCTCCAATATCAGCTTGCTTTTGGGATTCGACCTGCCGATGGGATTGCTCGATCGGATACGATCGCCCGGCTCAGAGATAGCAACATGGCCGAACGGCCCGCGAGAGGCCCCCAACGCTATGTGGTTGTCGTTCCCGGACGCAGTAGCGATCGCTTGCTGCGAGTGCGCGAAGTCTTCCAAGGGGCTAGGGTTTTTGCCGATCGCAGAGGCACCTACGTGTATGCGGGAGGGTATCAAGACCGCAACCAGGCTGAAAGCGTTTCCTTTTCATTAAAAGCCAGGGGTCTCGATGCCAGAGTAGACTTTATGCCCGATCCGGTTCTGGGATTTCTCAATTAACAGAAGCGATCGCGCTTTGCAATTTCGGTCGGAGGGCTTCTACATACTCCGGCCAACCAATAACAATCGGTTGATAATGCGCTAAGGTCTCTGGATGAATCGCATCGGGGTGGAAGCTTAAGGGATTTCCCGCTAAGTCACAACATACCAAACCCGCCGCTTTAGCGATCGCCACCGGACCCACCGTATCCCAAAGTTTAACTCGACCATTGAGATACACATACAAACCCGCCCGACCGCAAACAACTTCCATCACCTTTAGGCCAAAGCTACCCAGAGAGTAAAATTTTAACTCTGGCAGGATTTGGGCGATCGCCTCTCCAAAATTTGCCCGGTCTTTATCCCCTAATAGCATTGAAGCGGCGAACGGGGAACCGACGGGAGGAACCGCCGCGATCGGTTGTCTGGCATTCTTGCCTTGCACTTGCCACACTCCCCACCCCGGCCCGCCCGCATAGAGGGTATCCGTTGCCGGTGCATAAATCCAACCCGCACTCGGTTGAGCATCCTGCAACAGTCCCGCCATCACCGCATAGCTTTGTTCGCCTTGAATAAAATCTTCCGTCCCATCTAAGGGGTCGATCAGCCACAAACGCGAATAGCTTTCGTGGAAGAGTTTTCGCGATCGCGCATTTTCTTCTGTAATCGCCCCATCGTCGGGAAACATGTCCTGAAACGCTGCCGCTAGCTGCCGATCGAGCAAGCGGTCAATATCGGTCACGTAGTCTCCGGGTCCTTTTTGCTCAATCGCAAATTGCTGCAAGACTAGCGACTGAATTTGTTGACCGCATTGGCGGAGTACCGTTTGAATTTGGCGATCCCAAGCAAGAATGTTCATGCTTAGAATGTAACAGAAAAACGGGCTAACCTGAATTAGGTTAACCCGCCAGCTTGGGAACGCGCTATAGAAACTACTTTTGTAAAACGAGTTTAACGTTAGCGTTTTGCAAACCAGGACGCTTGACTTCAGCCAAGGTCTTGTTCACTGCATACTTCTGATTAATGGAGTTGATCAGTTCGGTTTGATTGTGCTTCTTAGCAACACCCCACAGGTCAGCAATCAGGTCAAAGGAACCATCAGCATTGCGAGACCAACCGAGGTCATATTCGCCTTCGAGAACAGCAACGATGTCAGAACGAACCCGTTGACCGTTGTAGCCGCGAACATCTGCTTCAGTTTTCACGGTGATGCCCAGATCGCGCAGAGAAGCTTTCAGGATTTCAGCATCGGTGATTTTGGTCCGCAGAGTGCTAAAGTGAGACATTGGGATTTCCTCCAGTAGAAATTAAAGAGAAACGACAACTTGGTTTTTGGGAATACACCGGGTCAGCTTGGGTTGATAACCCCGGCGTTTATTTCAACTGCTAGCACATAAGGCTAGCCTTTGCCTTCCTGTGGGAAGCAGGAAGGAAAGCTTTTTAGAACTCCAATCGCTGATATTCAGCAACTGAAGAGGCCGCAGGTCTTGCTCGCTGTCTCGCCCAATCTCTGAGGGCGGTGACTTGTTCGCTCATCGTTCTAGACAGGGGCAAGGTGGCTTTGATTGCAGCGATAATATCGAGTTGGGTAAATTCGCGGTCTTGAGCGAATGCTTCGTACATCGCGGCAACTAGCGCCTGCTCAATTTCTGCGCCTGAGAACCCGTCGCAAATCTTGGCTAATTGCTCGATATCAAATCGAGTAATTTCGCGACGGCGTTTGGCTAAGTGAATCTTGAAAATTTCCTGGCGTTCTTCTTCGGTGGGTAAATCGACAAAGAAGATTTCATCAAACCGTCCTTTACGGAGGAATTCACCGGGTAGGCGTTCGACGCGGTTTGCAGTTGCCATAACGAACACGGGCGATGTTTTCTCTTGCAGCCAGGTGAGGAAGGAACCAAAGATCCGGCTCGAAGTTCCACCATCAGAGTCGGCTGAACCCGTACTCCCAGCAAACGCTTTATCTAATTCATCGATAAAGAGAATAGTGGGGGAAATGGACTCGGCTGTTTTGAGGGCGTTGCGGAGGTTCGCTTCAGAACGACCGACCATTGAACCATCATAAACTCGACCCATATCCAAGCGCAGGAGCGGCAGACCCCACAGGCGAGAGGTGGTTTTGGCAATCAGCGATTTACCACAACCCGGTACCCCCAGAATTAACATGCCCTTGGGCTGCGGGAGACCATACTCTCTAGCTCTTTCTGTAAAGGCATTGGAGCGCTGCTTTAACCACCGCTTCAGCTCTTCAAGACCGCCCACGGAGTTGATGGTTTCATCTTCTTCGATAAACTCAAGAATGCCGTTGCGACGAATCAGTTGTTTCTTCTCGGATAGGACGATTTCCACTTCTGATTCAGTCAAGCGACCTGCGGTAACTTGAGCTTTGCGATAAACCTTCTCGGCTTCATCTTTGGTTAGCCCTAGAGCAGCTTTGAGAAGCTTTTCCCGCGCTTCGGTACTCAAGCGACGGCTACCGAGATGCTGCGATAATACTTGATTGAGGGCTGCAATATCCGGGAGGGGGAAGTCGAGAACGATGACTTCTTTCTCTAGCTCAATCGGAATTTGCTGAACGGGCGACATGAGAATGATGGTCTTCTGCGTTCCTTTGAAGCTGGCGATCGCATCTCTGAGCCATCGCGTCACCTCTGGGGAATCGATAAAGGGATGTAAATCCTTGAAGACGAAGATTCCAGTATCCTTTGCAGGTTGTCGAATCGCCCACTCAATCGCAGCTTGGGGAGAGACCGTATTGTGCTGGGTGACGTTGCGCGGTTGACCGTATTCAACAACGCCGTGGGTTACAGTCCAGACAAATACCCGTCTTTGGGGTTTACCGTGTGCGATTGCTGCAATTGCCTGCTCAGCCCGTTCTTCCTCTGAGGTCACGAGGTAGATTAGAGGGTATTGAGCTTGGATTAAGATACTTAGCTCTTCTCGCATAACCATCGACCTACTAGAAACGGTGCAGACATAAATCTCTGGGCGCTCCCTTCACCACAAGAAGAGGAAATTAATTCATTCTTCTGTTGGCTAGGAAGCGTTGACTAACACGGAACTAACTCTTCCTCTCCCTGATGGCTAGTGCTATCAGATTGCACCCGCTTAACTGGAAGCTCTTCGTCTGCCAATACGCTTGGCTGACCTTTAAGAGAAATCAGTTCGCCATCTCGGATGACCACTGAACTAGAGCATTCGGGACAAGCATGGACTTGATATGTTTGTCCGTGGGCATTCTCTACTTGCTCCAGAATTTCTGGGTGCTCTAGGTAGAGAAGGATTGCTCGTTCGACGATCGCCGACATTGCTTGTGAATCGACTGCCGCCTGGATCTTTAACCGACGATGGAGTTCTGGTGGAAGGTATAGAGTAACTTTTTGCTTTTCCTGCATATAACTCTCAGTCGTCCTACCCGGGTATGCTTTATCAGAGTATCGGGTCTTTTCGGGGCTGTCAAGATGGTATGCTGCCATGACAGCATTATTGTAATATTTCGTTACATCTTAAGATCGGGGCGATCGCTCAAAGCCAGTGAATGGTGGATTAATGGCGTTCTTAATCCTCAGCGTGGTTAAATTGCGATACTGGCTGAGGCGCTCGGACTGCACTGCCGGACAACTGGCGAGCAGTAGAACGAGGAACCAACCGATCGCAATCGAGGCGGGACGGTATCGCAATT
>JAAHGE010000133.1 GCA_010672635.1 Desertifilum sp. SIO1I2
AGCAGGTGGCGCTGTATGAGACCATCGAACGGCCGCTGCCCTCTGTCATCGATCCGGTGCGCCGCGAAGTTAACTTAGACAACAAACCCGTCGTTTTAACCGCCCTAGAATTTGACCTGTTGCATTTCCTAGCCAGCCATCCCGGTAAAGTTTGGCGCAGAGCCGAACTGATTCAAGAAGTTTGGGATTATGATTATGTGGGCGATCAACGGGTCGTAGACGTTCATATTGGTCAAATTCGCCGCAAGATTGAAACCGATCTCAATCAACCCGCTTTAATTCAAACCGTTCGCGGTGTGGGCTATAAATTTGAGGCTCCTCCAGCGATCAAAGATAACAGCCAAAATTCAGAAAATCAGGCCAGTTAACCCACCGGATCGTCATACACTAACGAGCTAAGGGGGCTGGAGGTGAATGCCAACGAAGAGGCAGATTTTGGAAGCGGTTGAGCTTGTCGAGTCAGTCAGCAATGCATTTGAGGTCTTTGTTGTTCTACTCCACTGAACCCATCGATCCCGCTAGGGCGAACCAACAGAAGCGCTCATTCAACTGGCAGAAGGTGCGATCGCAATCGATCGTCGTCTCAACTGCCCAGTTAATCCCGATCGGAATTCAGATCCTAGCCAAGGCACTCTTGAGAACTCTCTGGCTGTTTAGAGGTAAATGCAAATTGGAGTCGGTTGAGCTTGTCAAATAACTCAGCAATGCGCTTAAGATCTTTATCTCCAGGTTGTCGTTCAACGCCACTGGACAAATCGATCCCGCTAGGGCGAACCAACGAAAGCGCTAGTTCAATGTTATTAGGGGTTAAGCCACCTGCAAGAAACCAGGGGCAAGGGGGATGAAACTGCTGTAACTGCGCCCAGTTCAACGTTTTGCCGGTTCCTCCTAGCTGCTGGGGGTGGTAGGCATCCAGCAAAAGAGTATGGATACAACCCTCGTAGAGATCGGTTTGAGCGAGATCGGCTGCTGAACGAATTCTCAAAGCTTTAATAATTTCTAGATTGGGCAATGCGCTTCGCAGTTGACGACAAAATTCGGGGGACTCATTTCCGTGAAGTTGAACCCCACTCAACAGTGCCATCTCAACGATCTGCACAATCTCGGCGAGGGAATGATTGGCAAATACGCCGATCCGGTGGATGTCTGGAGGAAGTTGTTGGTTGATGGTGCGAATCTGTTCGGGGAGGATGTAACGAGGTGAGGTGGGAACGCAAATAAAGCCTAATGCTGTCGCTCCCAAACGAGCGATCGCGCTGCCTTGATCGGCTTGGGTAATCCCGCAAATTTTAACGCGCATGGACATCGCAGTGATGAGTATTGCCATTAGCAGCTTATCCTAGAGTGTCTCTAACGAGAGAGGGATATTTGATGGCTCAGGCGACCAGATCGAGCAAAACCCGCAAAAACCCCTAGAATATAGACAATAAACCCCAACTGCGTGCAGAGCTTGAACTCTATTGCGGGGGGACGCAGAATCGGTCGCATCAGGCGCAACTGCAAACCCAAGGCTAGGAAAATTCTATGCAATCAGCGTGGCGGATTGGCTCGTTATTTGGCATTCCTTTATTGATCGATCTGTCTTGGTTTTTGATTCTCATTTTAGTGAGTGTCATTAACGCGCTTGACTTTGCCACGAAATGGGGAGCGATCGTCGGCGCAAGCATTGGGCTTGTCATGGCGCTCTTGTTGTTTGGTTCCGTACTTTTGCATGAATTGGGCCATTCATTGGTGGCGCGATCGCAGGGAATTCCGGTCAATTCGATTACGCTATTTTTATTTGGAGGGGTGGCAGCGATCGATCGCGAATCGCGCACCCCCGGTGAAGCGTTGCAGGTGGCGATCGCCGGACCGTTGGTGAGTCTGAGTTTAGCGGGGTTGCTGCGTTTGCTGGCTCTGGCGCTTCCCCAGTCGGCGCTCTTGTACGATTTAGCGATGTACTTATCTACCCTGAATTTAGTGGTTGCCCTGTTTAATCTAATTCCGGGTTTACCACTCGATGGCGGGCAAATTTTGAAGTCTGCGATTTGGAAATTCACGGGGAATCGCTTTCAGGCGGTGCGTTGGGCGGCGAGGATTGGACAGTGTTTAGGGGGTTTAGCGATCGCCTGCGGGATACTGCTAGATCTGCTGACAGAGGAGTTGTTCAGCGGTTTCTGGATGGCTTTATTAGGCTGGTTTTGCCTGCGAAATGCCCTCTTATATTACCGGACTGCTAACATTCAAGAAACCCTGCTCAATCTTACAGTTCAAGTTGCGATGAATCGCCAGGTGCGGACGATTGAGGCAGGCATGACGCTCTCAGAATTTGCTCAATTTTATCTCCAAGAAGCCGATCCCGCGCGGGATTATTTTGTCACCGATCGGGGACGCTATCGGGGCAGAATGTCTTTAGCAGCTTGGCGCGATATTGAGCGCAGCCAGTGGGATTTGACTGTGGTGGAAAGCCTCATAGAGGAGTCGCTAGCAAGTAGTACGATTCAAGAGAAATCCTCGCTTTTAGAGGCCATTAATGGTCTAGAAGGGCATTGCATCAACACTCTGGTAGTGCTGAATGCAATGGAGTCTCCGGTTGGTACGCTCAATCGCAGGGATATTCTCAACGCCGTGGTACAAGCGCTGAATCTTTCGGTTTCGGAAGGGCAAATTCAGCAGGCCCACGAGCAAGGACAGTATCCACCCAATCTTCAGCTTCCAGCGATCGCGCGTTCTACGCTTTAGAGCGTTTGGGAAGTCGCTCGGCTTGGGGACGAGTTCTTGATTTTAATTGCCAATACTTATCAATATCTTCTTGAGATTTGCTGTTTACTTTCATTTTCTGCAAATTTATATCAATAATGAAAAGCATCGCGACAGTAGGGCAGCGATTCATAAGAATTACAAATCAGATAGATTTTTTTGAACGCGTGGAAGTTGAGACTGGCGAGTCAGCCAACCTCAATCGCCTCTCATCAACAGGCTTTGCGAGTTCGCCGACGGTTGGCTGCAAACTTAATGCACGATCTTAGCAACTAAGCATCGCTGGCGATCGCGCCCGTTTGCTAGAGCGATCGCGCCAAAGCCTTGTCTATTGCTTCTTCTCTAACCAGCGCTCAGTTTGAGATGGATGTTAAGAGCAAAAAGCAGACCGCACAAAATTTTTTATTTATTGCTAATCATTAGCAATTTTCCGGTATGATTTCTCGTTAGTTAATGAGTATTGCCTGAGACAAGTTTAGATGGAAATTAGTAACTTTTTCTTAGCAGGCGGTATTGTCGCCTGGCCGCTGCTGGTATTTTCCATAATTGCGATCGCCCTAGTCATCGAGCGACTTTACTTTTGGATTCGCGTCAACTCCCGCCAGCGCCCCATCGTGCGGGAAGTCCTCAAACGGTATCAGCACAACCCTGAAAGCGCGATCGCCCTCTTGCGCCAAAATCCAGAACTCCCCATTTCCCGAATTTTCCTAGAAGCCTTAGAACTCGATCGTCCTTCTCCGGACAAATTTCGCCTTGCCCTCGATAGCGCCGTCATGGCAGAAATTCCCACCTTAAGACGCTTCACCTCCGTTTTTGACACCATTATCAACGTTTCGCCCCTACTCGGACTGCTCGGCACCATCCTAGGTCTGATTACCGCCTTCTCCTCCCTGCGTTTAGGAGACGTTGGCGGTAGCAACACCACCGGCGTTACGGGCGGGATCAGCGAAGCCCTCATTTCCACCGTCATGGGTTTAGTTGTGGCGATCTTTACCGTCATTTTCTCCAATATGTTTCGCGGGTTTTATCGCCGTCAAGTCGCGCTCATCCAAGAATATACCGGTCAACTCGAACTACTTTACAGCTATCACTACGAACGAGGCGAACAAACCTATGCGTCTACTCGATGAAGACCTAGATCGTCCTGGAGAAATCAACATCGTCCCCATGATCGATGTCATTTTCTCAATTTTGGCATTCTTTATCATTTCCAGCTTGTACCTGACCCGATCGGAAGGACTGCCCGTCAACCTGCCACAAGCGGCATCTTCACAAACCCAGCGCAGTGCAGAAGTAACCGTCACCGTCGATCGCCAGGGTCAGATCGCCATCAACAACCAGCCCATCCAACTGAATCAACTCGAAGCCACCCTCCAACAATTCGTTCAACCCTCACAACCCACCCTCGTGATTTTGAACGCCGATGAAGCCGTCAGCCACGGCTTAGTCGTTTCGGTCATGGATCGCCTGCGCCAAATTGAGGGAGCCAGATTAGCGATCGCCACCAAGAGACCCCAAACCAATCCCTAAATTTTTACTTCCTTCGGGAGAGCCGACAACGAGCAAAACCCAAATTAAGGTGCGAGATGAGCATTTCTAGCTTCTGTATAGAACAGCGAGACAAAGAAGAGCGATCGCGCATGTACTTCATCGGCGGAGGTCTTCTCGCCTCAGCCCTGATTCATGCTGCGATCGCCTATAACCTACCCTTTCCTTGGAGTCAGCCACCCGAACGCGTTGAAGACCCCATCGAAATTATTGTGGTGGAAGAGCCAGAAGTGCCCATTCCTCCTCCAGAAGAACAACTCCAACCCGAACCCGAACCCCCACCCGAACCCGAAGCGGTGACACCACCGCCTCCAACCGACCTCCCCCAACCGACGGTTCAGGAGCCACAACGGGTCGAACCCACCGTTCCCGAAACCGTCTTTGAGCCACCAGAACCCATTGCCCAATCGCCCGAACCTCCCCCCCCGGAACCGGAAGCCGCCCCCCCCGAACCGTCCCCTCAAGTCCGCCTTCCAGAACCGCCTCGAAGACCGCAAATCGTTCCTTCCGCCGCGCCCATTCCCGACGAACCCGAATCCGCGCCAATCGTTCCGGAACCCCAGATCGACAATCAACCGCCTCCCCCTCCCCAGCAGCCCGTAGCCTCTGCGCCCCTGTCTCCACCTCAAGAAAGACTTCCCAGAGACTTGCTAACTCAGGCAGCGCCTCCCGAAACGGATGAAAGCGAGCCTCCGGTACCCACGGCCCCCACCCAAGCAGCCCCTCCCCCATCAGCCCCCGTGCGTCAGCCAACTGGGCCTCTACAAGGCTTGTCCCAGAGGACGCGCGATCTCAGAGAGCGCTTGGGCGGAACCCAGTCTGCCCCTAGCGCTGCGGAGAATGAGGGATCGCCCACTGCTCCAGGTTCTCCCGGTCGAGTGGCAGCCAATCAAGGGGCACCCCCGCGTCCGGCTCGTCCGGGTTCGCAACCGATTCGGCCCCCAGCTACGGGTCGGGGAAACTTAGGCTTGTCGCCAAGCGCCCCATCGGGAAGTCCCAGTCGCGACAGCGGGCCAACAGCCCCAGGATCGCCTGGTCGGACGGCAGTGGCACCGAATCGGGGAGCGCCTCCGCGTCCGGCTGCCCCTCCACCAGAACAGGAAGTGGCGATTGGCTCGGTGTGCGATCCGGGTTCGATTCGAGCGCGCTATCCGCAATCGCTAGAAGGACAAAATATTGAAGCACGTCCGGTGGTGCGATTCCGGGTCGATAGTGCTGGGAATGTGGTGGATGTCAGCCTCGAACAGGATACGCCCTATCCCGCAATTAACCAGGCTGCAATTGAAGCCGTGCAAAGCGCCAATTGCCGACCCCCCGCCGGTGGCGGAGCGCGTACGGTTAAGGTGGCGGTGAATTTTGCGGTGGAAGGCTCGGATTTTGCCCGCGAAGCCCAGCGTCGCCAGCAACAGGCTGAAAATGAGCGGCGCGAACGAGAACGTCAAGCGCAGTTGGAACAAGAACGCCGACAGCGCGAGCGAGATTTGGAAGCGCAACGCCAACGCGATGAAGAACAACGCCAGCGCGAAGAAGAGCAGCAACGGCTTGATGAAGAACAACGCCAACGCGAAGAAGAACAGCAACGGCTCGATGAAGAACAACGTCAGCGCGAAGAAGAACAGCAACGGCTTGATGAAGAACAACGCCAGCGCGAAGAAGAACAGCAACGGCTTGATGAAGAACAACGCCAGCGCGAAGAAGAACAGCGACGGCTTGATGAAGAACAACGCCAGCGCGAAGCTACACCCGATCCTGGGGCGGATCTGCCAATGGAGTAGCGTAACGATTTTTCAAGATTTAGAGGATTTAAGGTTCAATCTTTAAACTCCTCGATAACTTAGGGTGTGATTTGTTGTTATTTGTTGTATTGAGGTTTTTGCGACCATGATGCGTGTGATTCGGCAATTCGGCGTTCCTTTTTTGGTGGCTGCGGGTTTGCAACTCGTTGCTTTACCTGCACTTGCTAGCACGATCACCTTACCGGATGGCTCTCGTTGCGAAGGTGAAATGACCAATGGCGCGTTGAACGGCTCAGGGGTTTGTACTTACGCCAATGGCGATCGCTATGAGGGACAATTTAACAATGGCGAAAAGTCCGGTCAAGGGACTTATGTGTTTGCCAGTGGCGATCGCTATGAGGGCGAGTTCCAAGCCGGACAAATTCAAGGGAAAGGGGTTTGGTCTTACGCGGATGGCGATCGCTATGAGGGCGAGTTCCAAGCCGGACAAGCCAACGGTCAAGGGGTTTATATTTCCGCAGATGGCGGTCGCTATGAAGGCGAGTTTAGAGATGGAAATCCCAACGGCCAAGGAACGTTTATCTATAAAAATGGCGATCGCTGTTCGGGGGTTGTGAGCAACGGTCAAATTAGCGGCCAAGGCGAATGCGTCTACACTAGTGGCAATCGCTATGAAGGGGCTATTCAGAATAATCTCCCCCAGGGTCAAGGGGTATTGGTGTTTGCTGGAGGCGGTCGCTACGAGGGTGAATTCCGCGAGGGACGCTTTGAAGGCACGGGAACCCGCGAATACAGCAATGGCAACCGCTATGTCGGGGAATTTTTAGCCGGGAAGCCTCACGGTCAAGGGGAGTTTACGATCGCCAATGAAGGCACGTATAAAGGCGCGTTCCAAGACGGTCAGTTTAATGGAAAAGGGGTATTTACTTTTACCAATGGCAACCGCTACGAGGGCGAGTTTAGCAACGGCCAGTTTCAAGGCAGTGGCGCTTATGTGTTTGCTAATGGCGATCGCTGTGAAGGTCAGTTCAGCAATGGCAATCTCAACGGTCGGGGTGTTTGTACCTATGCCAATGGCGATCGCTACGAGGGTGAATTTAGAGATGGCGATAAGGAAGGGCGCGGCGCTTATGTCTATGCCGATGGGACTCGCGTTGAAGGTCGCTGGCAGGGGGGCGAATTGCAAAACTAACCAATAGAGTGCAAGGGGTACGCTCCCTAACGCCAGCCGATCCAATTTTAGATAAGCTAGAGACAGCAAGTAAAGTAAGGGCGATCGCTTCTGATGAGTTGGCTTTGATCGGCTGCTACGATCTACTAGTCCTATCCTGTCTGGGGGCTGGTCTCAGTCGCAAACTCAGCAATCTTATCAAGACAGCATGGGCCGATCGGGGTGTGAAGCGCGACAATAAAATACCCAGTTACACAGCTCGCTCGTCTAAACTTTAGCAAGCCAATAATTTACCCTTTGCACTCTTTATCACGACTGTCTCATGGCTAAACAATCGTACCAAACTCATCTACTGATTATTGAAGACGATAGGGGGAGAAAAGAATTTCCGTTAGAAGAGTCAATTTACTGCATAGGCAGAGACCCGTCGTGCGAAATCCGACTCTACTCTCAGTTTGTTTCTCGCCGTCACGCCACTATTGAACGGCGACACCGGGAAGATGGCAGTTTTTACTATCAAATTGTGGATGGCGATCGCGGTAAACCCAGTGCTAATGGTCTAATGATCAATGGTCGCAAACTCCCAACTCATATTCTTGAAGATAAAGATGAGATCGTCTTTGGTCCCCAGGTGAGTGCTATCTACTACGTCCTCAAGCGAGAAGCGGCGGCTAGCGGTCCTCTAGACGAGTTCGATATTACTTTGATTAGCCCCAACATGATTGACGATCTCGATTGATCCCCAATTCTCAAGAAGATTTAATCACCCAAGCGCTGGCTTGGTTTTTTTGACGATCTTGCCAGTGCATAAAATCTAAACTTTTGCAACCCCTGCTGCGGTACTGATTCCTCAACTGCGATCGCCCTCAGCGGTTCGGTTTGCGCGACTCGATTCTTTGAGTTTTGTTAGTAAATATTGAGATACAAATCGGGACGTTACGAAAGGTAAAAAATCCCCGCCCTCCGTCGGCTAGACGGTCGATCCAACCTAGCAAGAGAATTTGAAGTTCAATCAACCTCCACGGGTCGCTGTTCGAGAATTTTGAGCGCCCCCGAATCTCGTTAATTCAAAGGAGAACAACACCTCTATGCGAATCGCTCAAGTTTCGCCATTGTGGGAGCGCGTTCCCCCTCCAGGTTATGGTGGCATTGAGTTGGTGGTCGCTCATTTAACGGATGAACTAGTCCGTCGCGGTCATGATGTCACCTTATTTGCCTCTGGAGATTCCATTACCCAAGCCAAGCTAGAAGCCGTCGCGCCGGTCGCTCTCCGCCTGAATCCTACGGTTAAAGAGCCGCCCGTGTATGAAATGATGCAACTCGGACAGGTTCTCGCTCAAGCCGAACAGTTTGATATCATTCACTTCCATACGGGATTTTCAGCACTGCCTTTTGCAGAAGCAATTAAAACACCCGTAGTTCACACCCTCCACGGTACCTTTACCCCGGATAACCGCAAGTTATTCCAGCAATATCGCCATCAGGCTTACATTAGTATCAGTCAAGCCCAACAGAAGCTCGAACCGCAGCTTAACTATATCTGCACGGCTTATAACGGCATCGATCCGCAGGATTATCCCTTCCATCCCACCCCGCAAGATCCCTCCTATCTTGCCTTCTTAGGACGGATGTCGCCCGAAAAAGGCCCTCACCACGCGATCGCGATCGCCCAAGCCACAGGTTGGCCGTTAAAAATGGCGGGTAAAATTGATGCTGTGGATCGAGAATTCTTCGATCGAGAGATTGCTCCCCATCTTGATGGTCAGCAAATCCAGTATCTTGGCGAACTTTCCCACGCACAGAAAGTTTCGCTGCTCGGCAATGCTCGCGCCACCCTATTTCCCATTACGTGGAACGAACCGTTTGGTCTAGTGATGATTGAGTCCTTATGTACGGGTACGCCGGTGATGGCGATGAATCTCGGCTCAGTGCCAGAAGTGATTGCTCAGGGCAAAACCGGCATGATTTGCCAAAGCGTTGCAGAGATGATCTCGGTGCTTCCTCAAATCATTCAGCTCAATCGCCAAGATTGTCGCGAAGCCGTGCTAAGTCATTTTAGCGTTACTCAAATGGTCGATCGATACGAAGCGGCCTATCAAATAATTGTGGATCGGTCCCTTTCGCGTAATGGTCATTTACCGGCTGCAACTGTTAAGTTTGTCTGAGCTTAAACTGTCATGAAAGACATATAAATTAACAGTTAAACCTGTTGATTGAACTCGATCTCGTCAATAGCGAACAGTTCATTCCCCAGGTTTGATTTACACTACATCCACAGTTCCTCGTTTTGCAACAGAGTGCAATTTTGCAGGCGAGGAACTGAAACCAAAATTTTTAGGGAGGTTTTATGCAAACGAACGCTTGTCCGTGCTGTAGAGGAGCTTTATTGCGACACATCCGGCGTAGCGATCTCTACTGGTTCTGTTCCTCCTGCCGTCAAGAAATCCCCGATATTTTGATGGATCGCCCCTCGCTCCTTAACAGCATTAAATCCAAAGTTCCGCGTCCAAAAACGGCCGCCTAAAGGCGTATTAGATGATTGGGTTATCGTCCTTGCAAATTGTTTTTTAACTCAGTTTTTGGGGTTATCCAGAACGCTTAAAATCCCCTTTCGAGCCATTCGCGATCGCTCTCACGGTTTCTTATTCGTAACGACCGGAGCGATCGCTTTTGGGTAAGTGAGATTTATCGGAGTTGGGGGAGTTAAAAGTAACCGAAGGCTGAACATCCTCGGTACTGACTTCTAGTTGAATAATTCGGTA
>JAAHGE010000134.1 GCA_010672635.1 Desertifilum sp. SIO1I2
CTATCCTTCTCGGAACTGACTTCCCACTCAGCATATTCTTCCCCCCATCCCCCCATCTCCCCATCCCCCCATCTCCCCATCCCCCCACCCTCTCACTCAACGTGGGTTCCTCTTGCCAAGCGTTGGTGAGCGCGGGTAAACTCACCGGAAGCTAAAGCACCGATAATTGAGAGTTCGCCTGCTAATACCAAGGATGCACAGACTTCTGCGAAAGCGCGTGCTTTGCCTGTCCCGGCTAGTCCTAGAATATCTAAACAAGCTTTTTGACTGGGTAAACCCGTTCCACCGCCTACAGTTCCCACAATTAAATTTGGGAGGGTGACGGCTGCGTATAACCCCCCAGTGGCAGTCACTTCAAAGCGGGTGACACCGACGGCTGATTCTGCAACGCAGGCGACATCTTGTCCGCACGCTAGATACAAAGCCGCTAATCCATTGGCATAATGACCTTGTACGCCAATGGTACCGCTTAAAATTCCGCCTAA
Organism: Desertifilum sp. SIO1I2; assembly: GCA_010672635.1. Taxonomy (GTDB): domain Bacteria; phylum Cyanobacteriota; class Cyanobacteriia; order Cyanobacteriales; family Desertifilaceae; genus Desertifilum. Next base: position 486 of record JAAHGE010000134.1, read on the forward strand.
AGCGGACATCCGCCAGTAATTCACCATTTGCTGGGGGGTGGCGTGGAGGCGCTTGCGAACAAGTTCTGGGGGAAGCGTAATTTCTGCGGTAACTTTTTTACCTCGTACATTAATAAAGGATTGAACGCTAGCCTTTTTATCGCCGGAAAGGTTGGCTTCAACAAATGCAGCTTTTGGCTTAACGGGGGCACATTCGCAAATATAGTTACAAATTGCTTCGGTGGCAATTGTCACCATATTTTGTCCGGCTGCATCGCCTGTTGTGAACTGGAAGTCAAGATAGACGTGATTTCCTTCAACGGCAATTCGCATTTCTTTTAATTGACCGTAGCGGGTGGTAGCTTCTGCACGCTGTTTAAATTCGGTTTGTTGGTTAACAACCCAGGCCAGAAAAATTCCGGCTTCTTGTAAGTTTTCAAACACAAATCCTGGCGTGCGATTAACGCCCTCGTTTAATAACATAGCGCTACACCCGCCAGCCTCGCCAATGAGTTGCGCCCCTCGCGAGTAGGAGGCAACTAAAGCGGCTTCTGTGGTCGCTAGGGGAATGTAATAATCGCCTTGAGCAAATAGACCATTAACGCGCAATGGTCCGGCGATGCCGACTGGGAGTTTAACGGTGCCGATGAAGTTTTCAATGTGGTGATGGTAGGATTCTAAGTGCGATCGCGTTTGCTCATCAAACAAGTTGGCTTGAGTTTGAGAAGAGGCGTTGAGCAATTGCCATTGATGTTCTACCGACGAGAGTGTAAATCGGGTAGATGTTCTGAGTTTAGGGGGCAAGCAGTCGGGCTTACAAGCCAGTTGGTGGCTAAATTCATCTAAACTTTTAGTTTCTAATAAACTAGCGAGGTAATTTCTCGCTTGATGGGAATGAGTAGACATTTTAGGATTTAGTTGTATGTTAGTTGAATTGGGATGGATTTGTCTCGTTAAAATAGATGAGACTGCATTCCGTTCGCTCCTCTAAACGGTCGCTCCCAAATTAGGGGTTTGTACATTCAATGTACTTTTGCCACGACAGTAAAAATCTGAACCTTGTGCCAAGATTTAAACTGGATGAATGTATGCCAAGCAAGCAAAAGAGCGATGAAAACAATGTCTTCTGCAACTCCTTCGTGGTATTCCAAAATTGGCGCGCAGCGCGACTGGGCTTGGCGAGGTTGGCAAGTTCGCTACACTTATATTCGTTCAAGTTTAGCTTCAACGAACCCGCCGTTACTGTTTTTGCACGGTTTTGGGTCAGCGCTGGGTCAGTGGCGCTATAATTTACACCCCTTAAGCGAATCTCATACGGTGTATGCGATGGATTTATTGGGGTTTGGCGCATCGGAAAAAGCGCCAGCCGAGTATGGCGTGACGCTATGGATGGAACAGGTTTATGATTTTTGGCGAACTTGGATTAGAACGCCGGTGATTTTGGTGGGTCATTCTCTGGGGGCGCTGGTGGCGATCGCAACGGCTGCGGCGTATCCTGACATGGTAGGAGGATTGATCCTGCTGACAATTCCCGCTTCTCGCCAAGAGGTTTTACCAGCCAAATTGCAACCGCTAGTTGGAAGTTTAGAAAGCTTTTTTGCTTCCCCACTCCTGCTGCGTCCTCTGTTTCGACTCATCACCCGCAAACCCGGAATTATTCGTTCTGTCCTCAAAAAGATTTATGTGAACCCGGAGGTGGTGAACGAGGAACTGGTTGCTTTGTTTACAACTCCCCCCCTCGATAGAGGGGCCGCTGGGGTGTTTTGTCGCTTATCTAAGGCGCGGACTCGGCGAGATTTTGCCCCAAATGTCAAAGATTTATTACCCCAAATCACTTCACCGACTTTAGTCTTGTGGGGTCAGCAGGATAAAGTGATTCCGATTGATTGGGGACGACAACTCACCGAACACAGTCCCCATCTAAAGTTAGTCGAAATTGAAGATGCGGGTCACTGTCCTTATGACGAACACCCAGAAAGGGTCAATCAAGAAATTGCCCATTGGTTGAAAAAGTATGGGTCTGGGGAATGCAGCTATGCGTAGCGATCGCGAATCCGTTAATTTTAGCGTGAGTGCGCCCCAAGTTAGGTCATTTGAAGCCCGATATCAAAAATGCCGCGATAGCCTTCCCCCTGGGGGGTTAGCGAAAGCATCAGTTGTTCGCCACCCCTGCGAAAGATACCATCTTGGTTATTCCGTTGGCGGCGCTGTCTCTGTGCGGCATAGGGGGGTTGGGCGTGAAGGCGATCGCTCAAAGCATCGTCAAAGTAAAGTTGCGAGGTAAACTCATAGCTGGGCGAGGCGTTGGTGCGAATTTTGAAATGGATGTGAACCGTTCTCCCTGGATACCAACCGGGGTAAAGGGTGAGAAATTCAACCCTGCCATTGGCGTCCGTCACCTGGTAGCCGCGCAGGAACTTTTGCCCAATCGTGTTAAAGTTGCGATCGCTAACATCAGAATATACCCCTAGGGCATCGCAGTGCCAAACATCCACCGCAGCCCCTGCTAGCGGGCGACACAACCCCGCGCTCACCTGCGAAACTTGAAAAATTAACTGCAACGGTACCCCCGGCTTGACTGACCCATCAGAGGGGTCTGAGCGGATATCGGAACGCTGAAGCTTTTCATCCACAAAATAAGGCCCTTCCGTCTGTTGGGGACGAACGACGCAGGCGGGAGTGATTATCCCACTATTAGCAGAAGTGAAGGGTTTGCCCAAACCTCCTACCAGCGTTACAGCGGCGCTTCCGCCTAAGAATTCTAGAACTTGTCGCCTTTTAATCAACATCTGAAACACAATTGTGAGGACTATTGGAGGAGAATGCGACCAGAGAGGGCGATCGCATTCATCCCTAGTTAAACTAACCTGAACCTATGGCTGAGAAAATTGACCTCGGTTCGAGGGCGTGCCATTCTGAGACGGACGAGGCGGAACGCCTAACGCTTCAATCAATTGCGCCTCAGTGACGCCCAGTTTAGCCGCCGCCGCCTGAAAATCAGGACGGGGAGGATGTTCGCCCGGTGCAGGGGGAGTGGTGGGTACCCCTAAAGCCGCCTTCAAATCGGCTTCAGAAACGCCCAATTTTTGAGCCGCCGCCGCAAAATCTGGGCGCGGCGGACGGGGAGGCATTCCCAAGGCATTCGCGAGTTGTTCTTCGGTAATGCCTAGCGTAGTTGCGGCCCCTGGGATATCCAGGCGAGGCCGTTGTCCGGGAGTGGCTGGAGTATCGGATGTCACCCCTAGCGCCGCTTTCAGTGCAGCTTCTGTAATTCCTAATTTTTCAGCAGCCGCCGCAAAATCAGGCCCCCGGTGCGGTCTGCGGCCTTCCGGTTGTTGGGTATTTTGTGCCATCCGGGGACGAACTTGAGCATTAGCCTGATTCACAACCACAAATCCAAACAGTCCCAAAAAGGTAGGAAGGGCAACTAGGGCTAGCATTCGACGATTTTTCATCATTAATCTCCTTGGGTTGAATCTCGAACGACATCTATGTTTCGATTAAGCGCAACCCAAATTACAAATTACCCTGAGTCTCAATTACAGTTTTGTAATTTTCTCCCCATCAGCGAAACTGATACTTGATGGAGAATATCGAGGTCTTGAATTCTGCCATTTGTGTGCTACTGTCTTAGGTAAGGCTTATTTTCGGTCATGTAATTCGTTCTAAAAACGTCTCTCCGAATCTAATTCTCTAATTCTCAAAGATGAGGCTGGTAGGAGACTTCTTGACGATCGGAAAGACGCTCATCAGCCTTTATTAATTTATTGAATAATTGACGAGGATCAATGACCCAAATCATTCTGGGTGAGAACGAAGGCATCGAGTCTGCATTGCGTCGGTTTAAACGAGAGGTTTCCAAAGCCGGAGTTTTTCCAGACTTGAGAAAAAATCGTCATTTTGAAACACCGAGCGAAAAACGGAAGCGTAAGGAAATTTCTAGACACAGACAGAGTAAGAGCAGGTTTCGATACTAACTAGAATTGAGATTTAGGACTAAGTGCGATCGCCCCATGATTTCTAGGAGTCTTCTCATTATGAATATTAAGGAATTCTATAGCCGATATGCCGCCGGTCAAAGAGATTTCAGGAATTTGAACTTAATGGCAGCCAATCTCAGAAACCTGAACTTAAAAGGCATTAATCTTAGTGGTGCTAATTTAACAAAAGCGAATCTGACTAGAACAAACTTAAGCCGCGCCAACCTTTCTGGAGCAATCCTAATCGGGGCAAACTTAACTGAAACAAATTTTACTCAAACGAATCTAAGAGATGCGAACTTAACGGATACAAATCTGGCTGATGCCGATTTAAGAAATGCTTATCTAAGTGTAGAGGTTGGCGAGAAGTTAAAGTGAATTTGATTTGATGTATCCCGGCGCTGAACGCAGATGACAGCGCCGGACTTTATCGTTGCGATCGCCACTTTCAAGCGGTGGGGTATGTTGCTATTGAGAGCAGCCTATTTTTGCTCCCTTCCCCGATTGTATCGACTACCCGATGTAACTCCTTTGAGTCAGCCCTTGCTCGCCAGCAGATTGTCTCTAAAGGTTAGACTGGGTAAGGCTGACAAGCTATTCGATGCTTGAAAAACCCATGCATATTCTATTTGTTGAAGACGAGGCAAAAATTGCCAACTTTGTCCGCGCTGGGTTGAAGGAACAGGGTTTTGTTGTCGATTATTGCGACAACGGGGACGAGGGATATCTGCGCGCTTTGGATAATACCTATGATGCCCTGGTGCTGGATATTATGGTACCCGGTAAAGATGGGCTGTCTATCCTCAAAAGCCTGCGCCGCCAGGGTCATAACGTGCCAATCTTGCTGCTAACGGCTCGCAACGAATTGGACGATCGCCTGGAAGGTCTAAACTTAGGGGCAGACGACTACATCGCCAAACCCTTCTTTGTTGAAGAACTGATTGCTCGCCTACATGCCGTGGTGCGCCGGAGTGCGGGCGATCGCCAAAACCTCCTCTGCGTTGGCCCTTTAAAACTCGATCGGATTGCGCGGGAAGTGACTTGCGATTGTCAGATTGTAGAACTAACCAGCCGCGAATTCAATCTTTTAGAATACCTGATGCGATCGCCCGGACGCGTCTTTACCCGCACCCAAATCCTCGAACAGATTTGGGGATACGACTTCAACCCCAGTACCAACGTTGTCGATGTCTGCGTGCAACGCATACGCAAAAAGATTGATGGGATTGGTGGCGCAGGTTGGATCGAAAGTATTCGCGGCGTAGGCTATCGGTTTCGCGACGACGGCAAACGTTAAATGGCAAAACTGCGCTCTTTCCGCATCCGCATTGCCCTATTATCCGCCCTTCTCGCCGGTAGCGCCCTAGTGGGGTTTGGGTTGATTTCCTGGTGGTTAATTTATGATGCCAAAGTCAATCGTTTAGACGCAGAACTAGAAAACCAACTGATCCGGGTTGGCCGTCCCCGTCCCTTGGATCGCTGGCACGCTGATGAAGCCTCCTTGCACCGCGAGTTAGGTATCCCCACCAATACGCCCATCGCAGTGTTAGTCATCGATGCCGGGGGCAATGTCTTGTATGGTTCCCCCCAATGGGATGCAGGTTTAGAAACTCAGAATTTGTGGATCTCGCGCCCCCCTTCTCCGGGTCAACGTCCGCCCCCACCCGCGCCTCGGTTTGTGACTCAGCAAACGGCTAGCGGGCGATGGCGCATTGGGGCCGCGACCGCACCTTTTGCTCAAGTGGCGATCGCAGTGAGCCTGAATGCTATCACCCAAGAGATGGCGATCGTCCGCAACATCTTTGCTGTTGCGATTCCAGGGGTGTTGCTGCTGGTGGCTGGAGGTGCGTGGGCCATTGCTGGAAGTAGCTTATCTTCTATCCAACGCTTAACTCAGGTGGTTGCCAATGTCACCGCTAACGGTTTAGAACAGCGCGTTCCCATCGAGAGTGTCGATCTAGAATTTATTGAGTTAATTCAAGTGTTTAACCAAATGTTGGAACGCTTGGAACGCAGCTTTAAGCAAGCGTCTCGCTTTAGTGGCGATGCGGCGCACGAACTGAAAACCCCCCTCACCATTTTGCAAGGAGAACTCGAACGCACCCTGCAACAAGCCGAACCGGGTTCGGAAATTCAGCAAAGTCTGAGTCATTTACTCGATGAAGTCCACCGCCTCAGCGCGATCGTGCGGAAGTTGTTGCTGCTATCCCTCGCCGATGCCGGACAGATGAGCTTACATCGCACAAAGATCGATTTATCAAGCTTGCTCGCTGAAATGTTAGAAGATATTGAACTGCTAGCACCCGATCTGGAGGTTCAAGCCAAGATTGCTCCAGGGCTGGATGTTTGGGGCGATCGCGATCTCCTGATTCAAGTCTTGCAAAACTTGATTAGCAATGCCATTAAATATAATCTCCCCAAGGGGTGGATTCAGATTACTGCCAACCGTCACACCCAAGGGGTTTCGATTCGGGTGAGTAATGCCTCAAACGAGATTGCTCAGAGCGATCGCGATCGGATCTTTGAGCGTTTCTATCGCGGCGACCCGGCCCGGACGCGCCAAGTGGAAGGTCTGGGTTTAGGATTGAGCCTAGCACGGGAAATTGCGCGATCGCATCAGGGAGATTTAACCCTCGATCCTCCCTTACCCGGACAAACCTGCTTCACCCTGACCCTGTTTTCTACTAAACTAAAACACCGACGCACAGACTGAGGGACTCAGCTCGAAGATTCGGCGTAGAAGGGTGTTACATCCCAGTCGCCGTACCTCTAGAATCTGTTCTATTAGGGGGAAATGAATGGCAACACACCGCGTCTCAATTTGGCCTCTCCTGTGGCAAATGCTGAGTTACGCGCCACGCTTGTACTGGATTGATACTTTTCTGTGGCTTTTCATTGCGGGATTGCCTGCTATCCCAGGATTGATTATTCGCGAATTCTTTAATACTTTAACCGCCAAATCTGACTTTAGCCTTTCACCGTGGGTTTGGATAGCCCTATTTTTAGCAACGGGTATTGCTCGGATCGTTGCAATCTTGACCGGCCGAATTACCAAAACTCAACACCGCTTCACCATGAGTGCTTTGATTCGGCGCAACCTCTTGGCAAAATTGATAGAACGTCCTGGGGGCGAACCTTTAATTGCAAGTGGCACAGATACCTTGCTTTCCCCTGGAGAAGCGATCGGCTTTTTTCGGGATGATGCCACCCAAATTGAGGATATGGTGGTTGGGACGAATGAAATTTTGGGCGAAGGGGTGTTTGCGCTGGGTTCGCTGCTGCTTCTGTTCAGCGTCAATGCTCAAATTACCCTGTTTGTGTTTATACCCCTAGCGTTCATTGCCGCGATCGTTCACTTGCTGACCAATCGGATTAAACGCTATCGCCGCGCCAGCCGTCAAGCCACTCAGCAAGTTACGGGATTCATTGGAGAAATCTTTAGCGCGATTCAAGCGATTCAAGTTGCGGGAGCCGAATCCACTGTATTAAAACACTTTCAGCGCCTGTGCGATCGCCGCCGCCAGTTGATGGTGCAAGATCGGTTCTTTTCAACGCTCTTAGACTCCAGTTTTGAAAACCTAGTCAGTTTAGGGACTGGGGCAATTCTATTTTTTGCCGCTCGCTCAATGCAAGCGGATGCAAGTGCGCTCTCTGTGGGAGATTTTGCCCTATTCGTGTATTACCTATCCTATGTCACCTATTTTCTAGGCTTTTTGGGAAGTTTTTTAGCGCTTTCCAAACAAACAGAAGTCTCCTTTGAACGGATGCAAGGCTTCCTAGATTGCGAGGCGGAAGCGATCGCCTCTCACCAACTCCTGTACTTACCCACTCTCACCGGAAATCGACCGCAGCTTCCCTCCTTGCAATCTCCTCAAGAGTGCGATCGCCTGCAAGCGTTAGAGGCTCTTAACTTAACCTATCGCTACCCCGGTACAGATCGCGGCATTACCGATGTCTCGTTGCGGCTTGAGCGCGGTAGTTTTACGGCAATTACAGGGCCCATTGGATCGGGTAAAACCACGCTCTTAAAGGCTTTAATCGGTCTTTTACCGTTGCAAGCGGGAGAGATTTATTGGAACGCTCAGAAAGTCACCCATCCCCATCAATTCTTTGTCCCCCCCAGGAGCGCCTATACTCCGCAAGTTCCCCAGCTTTTCAGCGGCACGCTGCGAGATAATATTACCTTGGGTTTGAACTGTAGCGACGAGCAACTCCAATGGGCGATCGCGCTGGCTGCCTTCGATCGAGACTTGGCCATGATGCCCGATCGGCTCGATACTGTGATTGGTTCTAAAGGAATGCGGCTGTCTGGGGGGCAACTGCAACGCGCGGCAGCGGCTCGCATGTTCCTGCGCCAACCGGAATTACTGGTTTTTGACGATCTTTCTAGCGCCCTCGATCTTGAAACCGAACAAACCCTTTGGTCAGGTCTGTTTGCGGTAACAGCATCCTCCGCGACTTGGATGCCAACTTGTTTGGTGGTTTCTCACCGGCGAACCGTGTTACAACGCGCCGATAACATTATTCTGCTCAATAATGGTCGGGTGGAAATGATTGGAGGGTTTAACGATCTGCCCTCCGTCTATTGGCATTAATAATCTTGACACTTTTCTCTAGTAAATGAGAATATCTAGCAATTGCTTAAATCCATTTCGATCGGGTGTCTCAAGGTAGGTAAAGCGATCGCCATGACGATGATTTTAACCGGGCCAAACTGCAACGATTTATGGGAAGAAAGCCAACAAACTGGCAGCCTGGTAAGTTACTACGATAGCTCGACCATCGGATGGCAAGGTTATATTCCCCATCTGGGGAGGGTGCAAGAGTGGATCGTTTCCCTCAAAGAGGGTTTGAAACTGCGGTTTTATGATTATCTCCCGGAGAGCGATCTCCAGTTGAGCGAACATTATGGTGAGGGGAATTGGTCAACCCTCAGTTTTTTTATTGCTGGGGATGTGAGTACAATGCTTAAAGGCGTCATCGATCGGGTAGACGAACGATCGGGTAGCACCTATTTAAGCTCTTCTCCCGATACCCTAGAGATTGAAGATTGGCCCGCAGGAGAACAGCTAACCCGGCTTCAGGTTGCATTCGCCCCGTCTTATTTTCTCAACAACTTTACCCCAGAGCAGATCGCATCGTTACCGGTTGAAGTTCGCCAAGCTGTAGAAGGTGAAATCGAGCCTTACTATTATCAAGGCAGCATCACGCCTGCTATGCGAACCGCGATCCACCAAATTCTGCATTGTCCTTACCAGGGTGCTATGAAGCAACTCTATTTAGAAGGGAAAGCATTGGAATTAATGACCCTTCAGTTTGGTCAGTTTGAGCGATCGCTTTCTCATCGACGCAAGGGCGTTTCTCTCAAAACCGACGACATCGATCGCATTCATCAAGCCAAAGATATCTTAATTCAGAATAAGATCCTCATTGCGGCGTGAAGGTA
>JAAHGE010000135.1 GCA_010672635.1 Desertifilum sp. SIO1I2
TGCCCCGGCCATTGCGTTGTTTTGGCTTGGTGATTGTTAAAGGCGGGTGGAAAGGGGGTTTCATCTGCAACAGAACGCCCATACCGTACGGTGAATAATTGAGCTACAGCAGATTGCGCGAGGTCTGATAATTCCCCGGCGTGCAAGCGTTGTAAAACATTGCTGCCTTCAAAATTCCCTGAAGAGGTTACGGTAAATTGGTTTTGCAGTTCGCTGAATTCTTCAGCCGATAACAGCGATTCTAATTCAGCAAACGACCAAACATAAAATGCGCCTTCTTCCGGTTCTCGCGCTTCTGGAGAAATAAAACTATCGGCATCTTGGGCGGCGTAAAAATAGCTTTCGGGAGCCGTCATTTCCCGATTTAACCAGGTAAAGGTTCCCGCGATCGCATTCGGAAAAGCGGGTTCATGCGTGCCAGCACTCCAGAGATTTGCTAAATACTCGACAATTTGACCGTTATCATAAAGCATTTTTTCAAAGTGCGGTACTGTCCAAGTCGGATCGACGGTATAGCGATGAAATCCGCCCGCAACCGCATCGTAAATTCCCCCCAACGCTAAATGACAACCGCGCTGCGGACAAACCACCTGGGGGTTGTAACGGCTAGACTCCTGAGAAAAACGGACAAATCGTAAAGCCGTTTCTGCATAGGGAATCATCGGGAAACTCGGCCCCATTTCCGAACTCGATAAAATCCCGGTGCTGAGTTCTAGACCCTTTTGCAGCAAATCCTCTCCCAACTCTCCCTGAGTTGAAAACAAAGCAGACTGTTGCAAGCCTGCAAGGATATCTTGTTTAAATTCAGCTAATTTTTGTTTTTCGGTCTCGTAAAAATGGCGAATAGACTGCAAAATCTGTAAAAATCCGGGTCGTCCGTAGCGAGGCGTTACCGGAAAATAGGTTCCCCCATAGAACGGAACGCGATCCTCTGGGGTGAGAAAAATATTCAACGGCCAGCCACCTTGTCCGGTCATCATTTGCAAGGCTTGCATGTAAATGCTATCGAGATCGGGTCGTTCTTCGCGATCGACCTTAATCGGAATAAAATTAGCATTCATGTAATCGGCGATCGCGCTTTCGGAAAATGCTTCGCCCTCCATTACCGTACACCAGTGACAACTAGAGTAACCAATCGATAGGAAAATCGGTTTATCTTCCTGTTGCGCTTTGAGTAGCGCTTCTTCGCACCAAGGCCACCAATCAATCGGATTTTCTGCGTGTTTGCGAAGGTATAGACTTTGGCTTTGGCTGAGGCGGTTAGTCATCGTTTGCAGTACCGACGAAGTATGATTAGACGCAAGTCGATCCTAGTCGATTGTGCCGAAAATCGGAGAAATCCTTTCACTGAGAGGTAGACGGCGGGATATGTTCTAGGGTAATTAGCGCTTCCATCACCGATTTAACAATAGGCGCAGCCACAGTAGACCCAAAGGCATCTTCACCTTGGGGTTCATCGATAACAGCTAAAACCACATAGCGGGGAGTATTCTGGCTCAAGAACGGGTCGCTCGGTACAATCCCCACAAAACTCGTAATTCGGGCGCGTTCGTAGTATCCTCCTTGAGGATGGGCTTTTTGGGCTGTTCCGGTTTTACCGCCGATCCGATAGTGGGGAATTTTCGCCACTTGTCCGGTTCCATCGGTGACAACCTTTTCCATCATTCCCAAAACCGTTTGCGTGGTTTGCGGCGAAAACACGGGTTCCGGGGGAGGAATGGGAGGTGTAAAATGCGTTTGACCTTGGGGATCGACAAGTCCTTTGACCACATGAGGCGTCACCCGAAATCCACCATTGGCGAGCATGGCTTGCATTTGTAAAAGTTGGAGTGGCGTCACCGAAAAACCTTGACCAAAGGAGGAGGTTGCGGACTCAACGGGGGAATGGATAAATTGCGATCGCTCCTTTAATTGACTGGCAGCTTCACCGGGAAGATCGATCCCGCTTTTCGTACCGAGTCCGAGCTTTTCCAACCACGTATAATAGGTTTCCGAGGGGATCTGGCGCATGATATGCACCATCCCGACATTACTCGAATGCCTGAGAATATCTGTAATGCTTAAGGCTCCGCGACCGCCATTGGTTGAAAAGTCGTGGTTTTGAATCGGCCAGCCATCCACCACGATTTGCCCTTCATCATTAAACACGCTATTGGGACGAATTGCGCCGAGTTCGAGCGCGATCGCAATATTGAGGGGTTTAAATGTCGATCCGGGTTCGTATAAATCGCTAACCGCCCAATTTTTCAGCAGTTCTAGCTCAGATTTGTAATAGACATTGGAGTCAAAGGTGGGTTCGGTAACGAGGGATAAAATTTCGCCATTATTGGCATTCATTACCATTACCGTTCCCCGCTTGGCGCGATAGGTTTCAAGCTGTTGCTTCATTACCGATCGCGCTACCCGCTGTAAGCGACTATCGAGGGTGAGTTGCAGTTGTTGCTCGTCCGTTTCTAAGAAGTTCTCTGGCAAGCGATCCGGTAAAATTAACCCATTTCCCGAACGGTTAACCCAGGCTTCTTGGGTGGAACGCTCTAAAAAGGTCTGATAGGAAGCCTCAACGCCTCCTTGTCCTTGGCGATCGAGATTGATATAACCGACGACTTCGGCGAGTAAGTTGTTCTGGGGATAAAGGCGTTGCTGATGGGGAGTTAGCTCTAAGCCATCGAGGTGAAGCGATCCGATCCGACGCGCGACTTCCTCGCTGAGATCGTAAGCCAGTTGAATGCCACTTTCTCGGCGGCGAAATTGTTTGAGCAACTCCGCTGGCGGTTTGTTCAAGGGTTGAGACAGCGCTTGGGCGATCGCTTCGGGTCGTTCTTTAAATAAGATGGGATGGGCATAAAGGGTATAAGCGGGTCGATCGATGGCCAAAATTTGCCCGTTGCGATCGACAATGGGACGCCGAGGTGCATAGGTGCGAGCTTTGAACTGTTGCTGCTCTCTGGCTTTTTGTTGCAACACCGGTCCTTGTTGCACTTGCAGCTTATACAAGTTCGCCATTAATCCTAGTATGCTAACCAACAACACCCCCCAAGCACAGATGAGGCGAGTATTAGAAGGCTCAGTCACCAGCAGGGACTTGAACGAAAACTGACGAATGCGATCGCCAAGAGAAATAGGTGCCATCTCAGTCTCTAGAACGCTTAAATTGAGAATTGGAGTTAGTAGCCTAAAGGCGTTGGGGTTTCCGGTTCCATTGGAGGGGGTGGCGCGCTAGGAGATGCGGGTAAATTGCGTTCGGGAGCCGGAACCAGAAAAATGGTATTTTCAGGGTTTTGCGGAATTAATCCCCCATTGGGTCTTTCCGCTTGTTGAGCCATTTCATTTTTCAACATCTCGGCGGCGATCGCCAATTGGCGTTCGTAGCGCTGCAACTGTTGCAACTGGTTATATTCTCGGCTCCATTTCTGTTGAGAATAAACCGTTAAACCATAAAGGCTCAAAACAGCGCTTCCCAAAATAAGGGTTACTAAAGCTGCACCGCGTTCTACTGTTACCAGCTTACGATTGGGGCGGACTCGCTTTGCAGAAACTGGAGGTTGTACCCCAATTTGAGGTTGGCGGGGTTGACGCCGCGCCGATAAGGGTGTCACAGAACCCGGTTGCTGAGGAACTACCTGAAGCGGGGTTCTGCGAGTGGGACGACGGGGAGAATTCGGAGGAGGAAAAGCAACAGCCATAATCTATGCAAAATCAGAATAACAGTTAAGATCGACCTAGAATTTCTAGGTTCCACCCAAGGCAATCATCCACGAGTCTAATGTTCGATTCCTCTAATGGCAAAGATCAGCAACACCCTCAATACAATCGCGATCGCCTTTTAGTTGATGAACTCTTGCGAGTCATTGGCGCTCCCACAGAATACCACCTTGTCGAACTTGCGCGTCTCAAGGTTCGCTATCAAGGTTTTCCAGGCGCTAGAGATTTGCAGCGCGACTTGGAAAAAACTCTCCTCCAGTGGCAGTTAACCGAAGATGAGCTTTACGAGCGCACTCGTCAAATTCATGCCATCGGTCATATTTACCAACAATCTCCGGATGGACAACAGGAAGATTGGAGTTGACCGCTAATGAACGGACAAAACCGCTGAAAGTCCCTGGCTGGTGTTGGGTTGAGGTACGAAACCCAACCTACTCGACTCTCTTGATTGTCAGTCATTCCGCTGGAATGTCTCTCCCAATTTCTCCATCCTGCTTCCCCCATCTTTTAAAACTCAATCGTCAGCGGCGCTCTAGGGAACGGAATCACGTCGCGAATATTACTCATCCCCGTCATAAACTGAACGAGGCGTTCAAACCCCAAGCCAAAGCCAGCATGGGGAACCGTTCCATAGCGGCGCAGTTCTAGATACCACCACAAGTCTTCAGGATTCATTCCCTGTGCTTGGATGCGTTTTTCAAGAATCTCTAACCGTTCCTCCCGCTGCGATCCCCCAATGATTTCGCCAATATTCGGTGCGAGGACATCCATTGCTCGGACAGTCTTCTCGTCATCATTGAGACGCATATAGAAAGCCTTAATTTCCACCGGGTAGTCGGTGACAATGACAGGTTTTTTGAACAAGTCTTCCGCTAAATAGCGTTCGTGTTCCGATTGCAAGTCTAATCCCCAATTGACGGGATACTCAAACTTTTTATCTGCTTTTTCCAATAGGCGAATGGCTTCGGTATAGGTGACTCGCTCAAACTGGTTGTGGATAATATTTTGAGCGGTTTCCAAAACGGTATCGTTAATCCGCTGGTTAAAGAATTCCATATCTTCGGGACAGGCTTCTAACACCGAGGCGAAGACAAATTTCAGAAATTCTTCCGCCAGTTGCATATTCCCCTCTAGGTCGCAAAACGCCATTTCGGGTTCAATCATCCAAAATTCGGCGAGGTGGCGAGAGGTGTTGGAGTTTTCGGCGCGGAAGGTGGGACCAAAGGTGTAGACATCTCGAAACGCCATTGCCATAATTTCGGCTTCGAGTTGACCGCTAACGGTTAAATAGGCGGGTTTGCCAAAGAAGTCTTGCGTGTAGTCTACCGTTTGTTGGGGGGTGAGGGGAATGTTTTTCAGGTTGAAACTGGTGACGCTGAAGAGTTCTCCGGCTCCTTCGCAGTCGTTGGCGGTGATGATGGGGGTGTGTACCCACAAAAAGCCGCGTTCTTGGAAAAATTGGTGAATGGCGGCGGCGCAGGCGTTGCGAACTCGAAAGACGGCTCCGATGGTGTTGGTGCGCGATCGCAAATGTCCGATCGTGCGTAAAAATTCAAAGGAATGGCGTTTCTTCTGGAGGGGATAGGTTTCGGGATCGGCTCCTCCGTAAACGGTGACTTCCGAGGCTTTGAGTTCAATACGCTGTCCTTTGGCGGGAGATTCGACTAAGACGCCGCTAATTTCAACGGATGCACCCGTGGTAATTTCCTGAAGCAGGGTGTCATAGTTGGCTAAACTCCCATCGAGAACGACTTGCAGGTTCGCTAGAAAGGAGCCGTCATTGACTTCTACGAAGGTAAATTCTTTGAGTTCTCGCGCTGTTCTCACCCAACCTTTAATGGTGACTTGTTCTTGGGGTTGAGCGTTTCGTAAAATTTCAGCAATCCGTCGAGTTGCCATTGGATATTCTTGATTGATCGCGTTCCTTACAGCTAGTTTAATCACTTCTCAGCGTTTCGGCTCGGATTAGCGCCGGATCAGCCAATGCAAAAACCAGCCGCCAACTAGACCGATCCCGCCAAAGCGTACGGCTTGCCAAAAGGGATCGCTCAGTCGCACCCAGGAAAAGAGGCGGCTTTCGAGTTCAATTTCTAGGCTGTTGAGTTGGCGCTGAATCTGCTTGACTTCCTGTTGAAGTTGTGATAAGCGTTGTTGTAATTCTTCTTGCTGGCTTTGACCCTGTTTAACTTGGCTATAGCGCGCTTTGAGTTCGCTTAAGGCTTGTTCGGCATTAAGGAGCGATCGCTCCAATTCTCCTTCGGGATCGACCGGGGAAGGCTGATTAGACATAAATTCAACTCGGCGCATTCAACCACCCCTCAGCATACTAGAGTTAGGCAGCAGCGATCCCCCTAACGGATGATGTCGTTTAGCCTAGACAAAATGTAGATTCATGAATAAATCGCGGTGCTTTGTAAACAGGTAGTATATTTTTTTAAAGTCGTCGCTTAGATTATTGAGCTTTTCTGATGTCTAATCTGCCTCTCGCCTCATCTGGATCGAAAAGCGATCGCCCTTGCAGCGAGATGAGTACGCTAGAACTCGCGCAAATCTTGGCAGAACGTTTAGCGATCGCGCCGAACGACTGGCATCGCTTAAAAGCCAATCGAAAAGCTCGATCGAGCGAACAACTCTCAGCCGCTTTAATCTTTCTCCTCAAAGATCAACCAGAAGAAGCCTTACCCCGACTACAACAGGCAACAGGATGGCTCGACCGTTCGATCTCCGCCCCCCCTTGTCCGACGCACGGTCATTCCTCAACCCAATTTCCAAGATAGGCGAGATCGGCTAGTCAGACGAATGAGAAAGGAGTTTCCCCAACTTTAACTCTCGTTCGTCAGGGTTCCACTCCACTCGATCAAAAACCTGATGGAGAATAAACAAGCCCCGACCGCACTCCGATTCTTGATGGGGAAGCTGTTCGGAACGTTCAGTGCTGCAACAACAATCTACGGGAATTCCCGAACCTTGATCCGAAATCACCCACCAGCAGGTGTTTCCCATAATTGAGAAGCGAACTAAAACTTTTTTGCTCGGATCGAGATTATTGCCATGCTTGGCTGCATTCACTAAAGCTTCTTGCAAGCCGAGTCGCACCTCTGCTTGCAAGCGATTGGGAACGCCTGCGAGCAATAAATCAAGAACCGGACACAGGTAGAGAGTAGAAGCAAAGCTAATCGTACTCCACTTCGAGCTTACCGGACGCTGAGAAATCGCAATCACTCCAAAAACCCCTGAGCTTTCAACAGGACAGATACTCATCGATCCAGGCTTTAGCCTGAATTGCGAAAGCCGACATCAGGTTAGGCGGTACTCAAACTTGGATCCTTAAGAAAAAGCATGAATAAGGCTAGGAACAAATCAGTTGTAGAAGCAGGTTGCATTGCCTTTGCCGTGGTTAGATCGGTCGTCCGCTCATCACTTGAGATGATTAAGAATTCAATCAAATTATTACCTGTCCACTCTCCTCTATTGTACAGAAAGTCTTTAGGAAAAACATCTAGCAAAGGTTAATACCTGAATTCAGCGACAATCGATACCCCGATTTTCAGCTCGATATACTAGAATTTGCAGGTTCTTGAGGACAAGCTTTCTCTAGCTGTACTCCATCCGATTAGAACCCACTCAACGGCTCAAAGGAATAGCCTAACTGAGTTTTAACTCAAAGGGCGATCGCCCTTTTCCCTACCCGCCAGCACCATTGAAAACATGATTGTATCTTCCTCGCGTTCAACTTCTGCCATCGATTTAACCCAAGTCAGACCTGAAATTCGCACCCTTCAAGCTCAACTGGTGGAGTGGCGCAGAAGACTGCATCAGAAACCCGAACTCGGATTTCAAGAACAGCTAACCGCCCAATTTGTCTCTGAAAAACTAACGCAATGGGGGATTGAACATCAAACCGGCATTGCTAAAACCGGGATCGTTGCAACGATCCCCGGATTGGCACCCGGTCGAGTGCTAGCGATTCGAGCCGATATGGATGCCCTCCCCATCCAAGAAGAAAACACCGTCCCTTACCGATCGCAGCATGATGGCATTATGCACGCTTGCGGTCATGATGGACATACGGCGATCGCCCTCGGTACCGCCTACTATTTTTCCCAACACCGCCAAGATTTTAACGGCACCCTTAAAATCATCTTCCAACCCGCCGAAGAAGGGCCCGGAGGTGCAAAACCCATGATCGAAGCGGGGATTCTCAAAAACCCAGACGTAGAAGCCATTATTGGGCTGCACCTGTGGAACAATCTGCCGCTAGGAACAATTGGCGTTCGCAGCGGGGCGTTGATGGCGGCGGTTGAATGCTTCCGCCTGCACCTCTTCGGTAAGGGGGGACATGGTGCCATGCCCCATCAAACCATTGACTCCATTGTTCTGAGCGCCCAAATTATTAACGCCCTGCAAACCATTGTGGCCCGGAATGTCGATCCCACTCAAGCCGCAGTCGTCACCGTGGGAGAACTTCATGCCGGAACCGCACTCAACGTCATCGCCGATAGCGCCAAAATGAGCGGTACGGTGCGCTACTTCGATCCCCAACTGAGCGATTACTTTGAGCAGCGTCTTGCCCAAATCATTGAGGGAATCTGCCACGCTCACGGGGCGCGTTACGACTTAGACTACTGGCGGTTGTATCCCGCTTTAATCAACGATTCGCAAATGGCAGATTTAGTGAAGTCGGTGGCTTTGAGCGTCGTGGAAACCCCAGCGGGCGTGGTGCCAGAATGCCAGACAATGGGCGGCGAAGATATGGCGTTCTTTTTACAAGAAATCCCTGGGTGTTACTTCTTTTTGGGTTCTGCGAATGCCGAAAAGGGACTCAATTATCCCCACCATCATCCCCACTTTGACTTTGATGAAACGACTTTGGGAGTGGGGGTAGAGATGTTTGTCCGCTGTGCGGAAGCGTTTTTTAGCCGCTAAAAAAGCAAGTGCGATCGCCACACTTGCTGAAGTTAAAACTTCTGCTAGCTTTAGCTGCGCCGCCGTCCAGCACGACGGGTGGGGGTGCGCGTTGAAATATCGTATTCTAAGGCCGCGCCAATCCCAAATAACAAGGGGCTAAAGACCCAAAACACTTCAAGGATGCCACCGCTTTGGTAATCCGGTACGCGGGTGGCGGCATACTTGAACCACATATCAGCAATGTAGAGGCAAAAAGCGGCTGCCGCAATCATCCGCCAGGATTGGGAAAAGCGACCGCCCCAGAACGCCAGGAGGAGGGTGGTGGCTGCAATCAGGAGTGCCACATCAAAAACGGTGTAAACCAGCGTTACAGGCTTATCGAGAGGCGCTAAATCCTCTTCGAGTTTGACAACCCAATCAGGCGCTCTGCTCGCTGCGGGGGCGGGGGCTGGAGTGGTAGCAGCAGGAGTAGGAGCCGTCGGGGTTTGTGAGGTGGACGCCAGTCCAGACATCGAAGGGGGGAGCGATAGCCAAACCGCCAGGGCCATTCCCACAATCCCAATAGCGGCGATCGCGATCCATTGCTTCGGTTCTAAATTCAAGCGCCGACTGGTGACTGCGAGAAGCATTCCCCAAGATAAGCACAGGTAATTGAGTAAATAGAAAAAGTCACCGGGCGAAACGACTGGATCTTGTCCCCAGACAAATTCCCACAGGAAAAACAAGATATCGCCAATAACGTAGAGGAATAAGCCCAAACCAATGCCCAGCCACACGTTGCGTCCGCTGACAATTTGAGGGCTGCGCCAGTTTCTCAAACACAAAATAGCAGCGCTGAGGTTGGCGACAAACCCAAAAATGTAGGTACCTAGCAAGTACCAGGTTGGTGGGCTTTCTCCTGGAGGAGTTGCGCCAAACAACAGAAAAAATAGCAGCGCAGCAACCGCCCAAGTTACGCCAGCTAAGACGATTGTTTGAGCGGTCAGGGGGGATTTCGCGGTAGATGATTTTTCGGCGGAGCTGCTCATAGGAAGTCCGGTGAACGCACAATCAGTTAATTTCAGCTTATTAACAGCAGACCATAGAATGAGCAGGTCTACAAGTTACTGCCATCTTAGGAGAAAAATTCCCTAGGTTTGGCAAATCGCACACAATTTTTCAACGAAGTTCAGTTAACCTGCATTCCACAGTTGACCGAGGGGAGATTTGTTTAACCAGGCGGTAAACTCAACGCGATCGCCATCTGAGAGGTCTTCTAAAACCTCAATGGCTCGTGC
>JAAHGE010000136.1 GCA_010672635.1 Desertifilum sp. SIO1I2
TATCTGGAACGGACGCCTTGCAATGATCGGATTCCTAGCAGCAACTTTGGTAGAAATCGTGACCGGTCATGGCTATCTCCGATTTTTAGGATTCCTGACCGGAACTGATATTGCGCCTTAAGAATACTGGTTGATTAAGCAAAGGCGATCGCAGCTACAAAAGTGCGATCGCCCTCACTCTATTTGTATTAAAGATAACTTTGTTCATCTCAATCCTGCTACTGACAAGGAGACAGGGGAATGCTCGCGATCGCAGTCGTCCCTACACCGACTTCGCTTTCGATCAGAATCGTTCCTCCCTGTAACTCTAAGCACTTTTTGACAATTGCTAACCCTAAACCACTTCCTGGCGCATCTCCAACATTTGGCGCTCGATAAAAAGGTCTAAAAAGATGCTTTTGATCCGCTAATGCAATTCCTCTACCTCTATCTTTTACCTTAAAAATTGCATTTCCATCCTGATAAATTAATTCAAGCTGAACTTCACTACCCTCCGGTGAATATTTTAGCGCATTCGCCAGCAAATTATTTAAAGCCTGCTTCAGCAAGCGAGAATCAAGTTGAGTTATTTGTGAAGATTGAGGACAGATTAAAGTTAAAATATGCTTTCGACTATCAATAAATCTAAATTCTTGAATGAGTTGCCGACAAAAATTTGCTAAATCAATTGGCTCAGGACAAGGGCACGCTTGAGCCATACTCATTCTTTCTAAGAAAACCATACTCTCTAAAAGTTGAGTTAAATTCTGAATTCCCAAATTCAGATTATCAAAACATTCCTGTTGCTCTTCAGCAGTTAGGGTATAAAGTTGTAAGAGTTCTGCTGCCATTTGAATTGCTGTTAAAGGTAATCGTAATTCATGGGAGGCAATGGCGCAAAAACTGCCTTGTAATTCTCCTATATCAGGCATTGTAGGGGAATCGGCATAAGCACTTTCTAAGCGAGATTGGGGTATTTGGTTCTCAATAGAAGTCTGTAACTCTAAGGCTTCAGTGATTTCACTTCCAAGACATTGAATTTCTAATAGCTGTCCTTGACTATCAAAAAAACCGCGACCGATCCATCTCACTTGTCGAACTGAACCTTTGCAATCTATCCATGCTTCTTCGCTTTGGATTTTAGGGAGTTTAGGGGTTAAGGCTTGCAAGTTTCTGAGGAAAATTCCTCTTTTGTCTTGAGGTAAAACGGTGAAAATATTGCGATCTAATAACTCTTCAGGGTTTTTACCCAAAAAATGGGCAAGCTTTGAATTAACAAAGGTAATTTTGAGACTGGGTGCATATCGAATAATCCATCCTTCGCAATCTTCAGCAAGCGCTTGATAGTAAGCCCGATCTGATGGTGAATTCACTGCATTATTGATGAATAGATTTTTGGCTTGAGCTTGAAATGAATCGATCGAAAAAGGACTAGATAAGTTGTCGAGAAACTGATATCTGAAGTTCATCTTTAGTCTCGATCCCAGCGATTAGAGGAATTTAATCTATAGAGCCGTCTATTTTTTACGAAAGCTAATCAATACACCAATAATTTGATTAACTTCTGCTTTTTCAAGAAAGAGTGGATACAAGGATGCGAGCCATCGCTCTTGAACTTTCAAATATCGATTGTTTTGGATTGAAATGGCATGGTTTTGAATAGAATTTCCGGTTGCGATCGCGCTTTCTATTAGGTATTCTAAATGCTCTGATAAATTAGACATAATTCGATGGAGCGGTTCGCCAATTGGCATCTCTACAGTTGCTTGCTTCATTAGTTTTTTATCTATGTAAACGCACCGAAGTTCATTATCCAAAACAATAATACTAGGAGCCTCGTATTCAGTTGTAAATATATCTAAATCGTCAAATTCAAGGATGAGATGATAGCGAAAATCTTCAATGAGACTTGCTAAAATTAGAATTGGCAGATTAAATAAAAAGTGCTTTTTAGATTGTAAGGCAATCTTGACAATAAATCCTGGCATACCCTACGCTAAAAAATCAATAATTTTTAATGTCTATTATTAGATATTCAAATCCAATTCAAGGTTGTTTTGATTTCTTGAGCTAAGGTTGTCGGGTCAAAGGGTTTCACCAAAATTGCTTTAATGGTAGGATATTGCAGCTTCAGTTGTGGGTTGGTTTGAAGTTTCGCCGTTAGCAAAATAATGGGAATAGCTTGAGTTTTGGGATTATCCTGCAACATTTTTAGAGTTGACAACCCATCCACATCAGGCATCATCAAATCGAGTAAAATCACATCGGGTTGCTCCAGTTCCGCCTGTCGAGCGCCCTCTTTACCGGATGCAGCCCCCCAGACCTCCCATCCAGCAGTGATCTTTAAAGTCAGTTGCGTGACTCTTCTGAGCGGCGCTTCATCATCGATCAATAAAACGCGTCGAGTCGGATGGTGGTGGGGGCGGCTAGTTGAGAGGTGGGGGTTGCCAGGAATGGCTTGAAAATCTTTGCGAGTTGTCATAACAATATTAGTTAAGCTTCTGAAGCACGCTAGAAAACCATTAAACGATCGGGAAACTGAAAATTGTGATGGCACGCGAGCCACGCTCAAAGCTTGTAGATCGAGTTCATCCCTTTCAAAACGTGAGTCTCCGTTTACCCACCCTAAAGATGAAAGGTGAAAAACTTGTGAAATTTGCATAAAGTTTCCTAACTCGCCGTACAGCCGCCTCTGCGAGGGAAAACGATCTCATCATCCGATTCCAATCCCATGCTCTATACATTCACCTCCGCATCTATAACGCTGATATAGCTGATGAGGAATTGCTCAGTAGTTAAGCGCGATCGCCATGAGACTTCTAGTCGTTGAGGATGATCTGAGTCTGGCTCAGGCTATAGTAAAATTTTTAACTTATCAAAATTATGTAGTGGATACTGCCCCCGATGGTCAAATAGGTTGGGAATTTGCCCAGTCGTGCGCCTACGATTTGGTTGTGCTAGATATAATTTTGCCCAAACTCGGCGGCATCAGTCTGTGTCAAAAATTACGTCAAACCGGATGCGACACGCCGATTCTGTTACTCACGGCTTGCGGAAGCAAGAACCACAAAGTCGAAGGGTTAGAGGCGGGTGCAGATGACTATGTAACCAAACCCTTTGACTGGCAAGAACTGCTAGCGCGAATCAGGGCGCTGTTGCGGCGTAAAAGCGACCTCATCCCCGCTTTGCTCACTTGGGGAGATTTAATCCTCAATTCTCTCACTTGCGAAGTTACCTATGGCAACACCAAGTTACCCCTGCGACCGAAAGAATACAAGCTACTAGAGCTATTTTTGCGAAGTCCCAACCGCATTTTAAGTTGCGACGCCATCCTAGAGTATTTATGGTCGTTTGAACAGGTTCCCTCTCAAGATGCAGTCCGCGCCCACATTAAAGGGTTGCGCCAGAAACTCAAAGCCGTGGGTGCCCAAGACGCGATCGAAACGGTTTACGGGTTAGGGTATCGTTTAAGACCGATTGTCCAGCGTTTGCCGAACGTAGAGACCCCCCCTTTACCTTTACCCCCGGAGATCCAAGGCGAACTGCAACAAGCCTTAGCGGATGCTTGGCAAGACGTGCAGTCCCAAATCCTAGAGCGAGTCCATCTTTTAGAAATCGTGATTTATGCGATGCCAGCAGATAAACCTCTGGAGAAATTGCGACAAGTGGCGATCGCCCAAGCGCACAAACTAGCGGGTACGGTTGGTAGCTACGGCTTCATGGCAGCTTCTCACCAGGCGCAACAGATTGAAGCCCAGTTACAGCACCATCCCCTTTTAAGCGAGGACATCAAGTCTCAATTGCAGCAAGGCGTCCTCCGCCTGCGCCAGTTGCTTCAGGGAGCGCCCGCCATTGCTCACCAACCCCCGGCTGCCCAAGATGCTCTCACCCAACTTGCCAGCCGCATTCAATTTACCCGCGACTTCGAGCAGTTGCTCAACAAGGCCCAACAACATCATCAGCCCCTAACGCTGGTATTGTTAAGGATCGAAAATCTCAAATCGCTCAATCACCAGTATGGCTATGCTTTTGGCGATCGCCTTTTGTACAGCGTCAGCAGCGCCCTAGGCGACGCTAGCCAAACCTGCGGTCGTTGGGGGAGTCGGACCTTTGCGATCGCCCTTTACGGAATGAACGGCACTCAAACCCGCCACCAGTACCTCTCTAAATTGCTGCAAACCCTTGACGCGACTGAGGGAACGCCTGTTATCGTCAAATTTACCAGCGCGATCGCTACCTACCCAACCGATGGTCAGACTTCCCAACACCTGTATCAAAGCGTTGAATCCCTGTTGTAAAAAGCGGCAATCTCAAGTCACATTCACAAGAATTTCAGAGTTTCATCTTAACAATGAGACTAGTCCTGCTAGAGCGCCTTTCAATTCGTGCTTAAGACTGAATCGCCCTTATGTCTCAACACCCCTTCCCGCTTAATCTGACCCTCAATCAAACGATCGGTCGAGATCCTTTGGAGGTTTCCCCAGAGACTCCCGTGATTCAGGTTCTTCAGTTAATGAGCCAGATCCACCCAGATCGCAAAATCGCGTCTCCCTCAAGTTATGCGCTGGTCAGCCAAGATAAGCAACTGCTGGGAATTGTCACAGAACGAGACTTTGTGTGCCTTGCCGCGACGGGGAAACCTCTCGCAGGCATGAGCGTTGCAGAAATGATGAGTTCCCCGGCGATCGCGCTGAGGGTGACAGACTACCAGGATATATCTAGCGTTCTCAACTTATTTGAACAGCATCAAATTAGTCATTTGCCCGTAGTCGATGAGAACAATCAACTGTTAGGAGTCATTACCGCAGAAACGCTGCGCCGCAAATTAAATATCGTTCACCTGTCAAAACTCCGACGCGTCCGGGATGCGATGAGCGATCGCGTCATTTATGCACCGCCCACCGCCTCAATCTTACAGCTTGCTCAACTGATGGCGCACCACCAAACCAGCTATATTGCGATCGCCCAAACCGCAACCGATGGCACCGTTTATCCCATTGGCACGATCGCCGAACGCGATATTGTCCAGTCTCAAGCATTAAACCTGGATCTCGCCAACCTCACCGCTCAAACCCTGATCGACCGTCCCCTGCGATTTTTGCATCCCGAAGAATCGCTCTGGGCCGCTTGCAACTTGATGCAACAGCACCAGATTCGCCACTGCCCGATTATTGAAAATCGCCATCTGACCCAAGGCGATAACCTCAATCCCACTGAACTGTATCAAACCGTGGCAGCCTTGCAACAGCGTTTAGCAGAAAAAACCGCTCAATGCGATCGCCTTCAGCAAGCGTTGGCAATCAGTGAAACACGCTATCAAAACTCGGAGTTAAGGCTGCAAGAAGTCCTCAATAGCGTTCGGGCTGCGATTATTTGCAGACGCCTATATACCCCTCAATCTTGGCAAGCTGAATATTATTCGGCCGGGTGCGAGCAAGTCTACAGCTACGCGGCACAAGAATTCATCACCGATCCCAATCTTTGGTCAACGCGCATCCATCCCGAAGATTGGCAAGCGGTCGTTTTGCCCTGCTTAGAAAGGTTATGCCAGCATCGCTCGGACTCCGGTACGCTGCTGTTGGAATATCGATTTTTACATCGAGATCAAACTTGGCACTGGATTTCAGAAACCGTTACCTTTGATTGGGACGCCACAGCCCATTGCTGGATGCTGACCACCATAGGACTCGATATTACAGAGCGCAAGCAAGTCGAAACCGCCTTGCGACATAGCGAAACTCGGTTTCGGGCGATTTTTGCAGATGCGCCTACCGGGATGGTTCTCAGCACGCCCCAGGGTCAAATCGTTCAAGTGAATCAGTCGTTATGCCAAATGCTGGATTGTAGCGAGTCAGACTTGCAAGGGCGATCGCTCCAAGATATTGTTGCCCCTGAAGATTGGTTGCAAGAGTGCCACCGCACCGAACAGTTATTGGCCCAAGAACTTTCGAGTTACAGGCTAGAAAAGCGCCTCATGAAACAAAACGGAGAGACAATTTGGGTTAGCCTAACCGCAGGTCTGCTCCAAGACCCGATTCAAGGAACGCTCTATAAATTAGGGATGTACGAAAACATCACCGAACGGCGAACCGTAGAACGCCTGAAGGATCGGGTAATTTCTGTAGTCAGTCATGAGTTGCGAACGCCTTTAAGTTCAATTCAGGGTTCTCTCGGTCTGCTGGCGACTGGACAACTCGGCACCCTCAACCCAGACGGGCAGGAGTTGCTCAATATTGCGGTTGCCGAAGCGCAACGTTTGACGCGTTTGGTCAACGATATCCTCGATTTAGAACGGTTGAAATCGGGTCAGATTCACCTCGTAAAGAATCCGCACCGCGTCACGCAGTTAATTGCACGCGCCGTTGAAAGCGTGCGATCGCTGTTTAGCGAAACTCAAATTGGGATTGAAGTCTCGGCGGTGCCAGAGGAAATTTGGGTGGATGGCGATCGCATGATTCAGGCTTTGACGAATTTACTCAGCAACGCCATCAAATTTTCTCCGCCCCAAACGACGATCTCTATTCGCGTCCAGCGGGTGGAGAGCCACTTTGCCAAGCACGATTCCGGAACGGATCGCTTGGCGAATCGCGAGATCTGCGATCTCGCTCCGTTTTGCTCCTGTTCCTTACTGAATGCCTCCTCGCCCTTTATATTATTTTGCATTAGCGATCGCGGACGAGGCATTCCTGTAGAAAAACTCAGCAGCATCTTTGAACCTTTTGAACAAGTCGATCTTACCGATTCTCATCAAAAAGATGGAAGCGGTCTAGGGCTAGCTATTTGTAAAAGTATTATTCACAGACATGGGGGTGAAATTTGGGTTGCCAGTACAGTCGGACGCGGAAGCCATTTCTTTTTCACATTGCCACTAGCCCAAACCGATGAGTGAAATCGCCGACAATTTGCTACCAAAGCCCCTGAAGGCACTCTGGGTTGAAAAAAACTTAGCTCAAAGTCCTGACTTTGCTAATCTCACCCCTGCTGTTGTATTCCACCTCACTCACAGTTGGTCTGTTGCCCTTGAGCAGCTAGATCGCCAAGATTTTGACTTAATTTTCATCAGTTCAGCTTTCCTAGAAACGCCATCGGACGAGCGAATTGCGCCTTTTAATCGTCAACAGATTCCCGCGATCGCCATCCTCGAATCTGACAATCCTCAACTGGCAACTCAAGCCCTAGAATGGGGAGCCGTGGATTATCTGCTCAAAGGCGAACTCGACCGCTCAACTCTCCAACGGACTCTACGCTATGCCCTAAGATTTCGTCAGCTTCGAGAACAAGCGGCTGAACCTTCAGACCAACAGCAAGAAATGCTCGTTTCCTCGTTAAATGCCCTGGCCGATCCCGTGTTTATCAAAGATGAATGCCATCGCTTCCTCTTCGTCAATCAAGCCTTTTGTCAGTTGATGGGGAGACCTTCCTCCGAAATTATCGGTCGCTCAGACTACGACTTTTTCCCCCCAGAACAGGCAGCCGTGTTTTGGGAAAAAGATGAGCTAGTGATGCAAACTAGCAAACCGAATGAAAACGAAGAGGAGTTAACCAATAGCCGGGGGAAGGTTCAGGTCATTTCTACCAAAAAATCGGTCTTTGAAATGCCCGACGGACAGAAAATTTTAGTGGGGGTGATTCGCGATCTCACGCAGTATAAGCAGCAAGAACGGGCGTTAATCGACAGCGAAAAGCGCTTTGCTCAACTTGCGGCTAACATTCCGGGCATGATTTATCAATTTTGCCTGACTTCCGAGGGCAGGCGGTCATTTATCTACGTCTCGGAGGGATGTCGAGATCTGTATGGCGTTGAGCCAGAGATAGTCAAACAAAATGCCGAGTTTGTGTTTCAAACGGTTCATCCCGATGATTTGCCTATGCTGGAACAGTCAATTGTCATCAGCGCCCAAACGCTGCAACCCTGGCGCTATGAGTGGCGAACCCTCTCTCCAACGGGTGATTTAAGATGGCTCAAAGGGGCAACCAACCCTGATTTACAAGCCAATGGGGATATTATTTGGAATGGTCTCCTCACCGAGATTACCGAACAAAAACTCGCAGAACACGAGCGCGATCGCTTTTTTACCCTATCCCTCGATTTATTGTGCATCGCCAGCTTTGAGGGGTATTTCAAACGCTTAAACCCAAGCTGGACTGCAACTTTGGGCTACAGCGAAGCCGAACTTCTCAGCGTGCAATTTATTGAGTTAGTTCACCCAGAAGATCGTCAAAGTACCTTACAAGCCCTGCAAAACCTCATTCAAGGGGCCAAAATCCTTAAATTTGAGAATCGCTATCGCTCTCAAGATGGCTCGTATCGCTGGTTATCTTGGGTTTCTGCTCCGTTTACCGAAGAGGGGTTAATTTATGCTGTCGCTCGCGATATTAGCGATCGCAAACAGGCAGAAGAGGCGCTACGCTACTCGGAAATGCGAGAGCGCGACAAATCTCAACAACTGAAAAAAACCATTCACAAACTCACCAGTACCCAAGCGCAACTCGTCCAAACCGAGAAAATGGCCTCTTTAGGTCAGTTAGTCGCTGGGGTGGCTCATGAAATTAATAATCCCGTTAGCTTCATCTCCGGTAACATTACCCCTGCAATGGACTATGCTTGCGATCTGCTTAAAGTCATTGAACTCTACCAGCAGCACTATCCCCATCCTCCCGCCACGCTGCTAGAAGCGATTGAGAGCTACGATCTTGAATTCTTGAGCAGCGACTTTCCTCAGTTGCTACAATCCATGCAGGAAGGAGCAACTCGCATCACAGAAATTGTTACTTCTCTACGCAACTTCTCGCGCCTTGATGAAGCTCAGGTCAAAGCGGTCAATCTTCATCAAGGGATTGAAAGCACCCTGATGATTTTACAGCACCGCCTCAAAGCACAAAATGAGCAAATCGAGCGTCCCACCATTCAAGTTATTAAGGAGTTTGACAATTTACCATTGGTTGAATGTCACCCCGGACAAATCAACCAGGTGTTTATGAATATCCTTTCTAATGCAATTGATGCTTTGGAGGAATATTGGATGAATCCTTCGGAAAGCGAAGTCAAAAGAATGCCAACCCTCTCGATCCGCACGACAACCCAAAAAGCCAAAGATCCTCAAGTCGGAAAGCTAGCGACTATTCAAATTAGGGATAATGGCGAAGGCATTTCTCCAGCGCTTCAAACTCGTCTTTTCGATCCCTTTTTCACCACTAAACCCGTTGGAAAGGGAACGGGTTTAGGACTTTATATCAGCCATCAAATTATTGTCGATAAACATCAAGGTTCCCTAACTTGTCATTCAGAACTCGGTAAAGGCACAGAATTTAAGATTCAAATTCCTATTCGCACCTCGACCTAAACCCGCAAAAAGATAGGCGCGTAGCTTGGGTTGAGGCACGAAACCCAACACAACCCTACGACAACTCAATCGCCCTCAATCTCCAGGAAAGAAAAGTGAGGGAGTTTGCTGAGAAGGTTTATACATAAGTCTTCTAGTATTGTTCTACAAGGTTTTGATCCTCCAATTTAGCGGGGGATTTCTGTGAGATTTGGGTGCATCCACTAGATGCGTACGCGCGGTAGCCAACCCAAGGAGAGGGTCTCCTGCTTCTTAACGGAATTGCGTGCAATTTCTGTCGTTATCGGGCTGTCAACGCCACCGGTTGACCCGAATTAATTGGAAGCGTAAATAAAAATTCAGTTCCGCCCGTCTTTGGAGTAAGAATTTGGATTTTGCCTCCATGTTCTTCCACGAGGAGTTGGTAACTAATGGCAAGTCCTAAACCCGTTCCTTTACCAACAGGTTTGGTGGTAAAGAAAGGATCGAAAATCTTACTTTGAATCGCCAGGGGAATTCCAGGGCCATTATCAG
>JAAHGE010000137.1 GCA_010672635.1 Desertifilum sp. SIO1I2
TAAGTCATTGATGCTACCCACTGACGCGCAGATAAAGCTGCCGCAACCGATAGAAGATTGAGGAGTTTACACCAGTCTCTACCCTCAACCTCACCCCTCTAGCTGCGATCTAAATTCCCCAGATTCTAACAGTTTTGACTGAGGTTCGGAATGGCTGAGGGGAAAATTTGCCGATCTTTTTAATACTAATCGTTCGTCAGAATTACTTACTGCTGAATGCGAGCTTCTTTGAGCATGTGGTAGGTAATCAGCAACTGGGTAATTGCAAGGGGATAGCTTTGCAGGGTTTCGCCAGTCGTTCCAAGCACTTTTCCGATGACATCATGTTCGGCTTCTAAGCTACAAAATTGACCGAGATAAGGGACTTCATTACAGAGGAGACGTTCGAGTTCGCGGACTTGCTCCTTAGTGGCGTGTCCATCGACTTCTAAAACATCGACGGGTTTACCCATGTCGCGGTCGAGGTCTAGGCGGATAGCGCTACTGAGGTGGGTATTTTCGCTGTTAATAATGCGGGTAAAGTCGGGGTGGGGAATGGTGGGCCGCAAGACTAAGCTGACGTTGAGTAAAAGGTCGCTTTGTTCGGGATGGTCTTGGGGAGGATAGAAGCTGACGACAATATCAGACCATTGGCGTTGGGGCCGGATGAATTGTTCTGAGTCGAGTTCGCGACTTTGAAGTTGTTGGATAACTTGTTCCTCGGTGTAGCCGCGCTTGCGGGTATCGCGTTTTATTTTCCACTGGGCGCGTAAGGTTTCTGGAGGGGCAAGATAGACTTTAATATCGTAAGTATCTCTAGCGCCTCGCGTGGAATAACCGAGTAAGCCTTCAATAATCACAAATTGCCGGGGTTTGATATATTCGGGGGGGTCAAATTTCCCGGTGGAGTGGTTATAGATGGGTTTGAGGATGGGTTGACCCGTTCGCAGTAGGTTGAGATGTTGTTGGATGATGTCGAGATAGTTGCAGTCCGGATGGAGGGCAGAGATACCGAGTTCTGCACGTTGGGTGCGATCGTAGCGATGGTAATCGTCTGTACAGATAATGGTAACGTTATCTTCACCTAAAATTTGAGCAATCCCTCGCGATAGCGTGGTTTTTCCCGCAGCGCTGTCACCAACAATACCGAGGAGAATAGGGCGATTAGGCATAGTTTTGAATGGTTTTTGTGCAATAACCGGAGGCTTCACTCAGTTAATGACCGATGCCAACAACCCGACCTGAAATCAGCCCCTAGTAAGGTTTTACAATCTTACCATCAAAGCCATCGCAGTTGGGGATCGCTCTTGTGGCTACTGTTGAATAGGAGGTTGAGGCGCGAGTTGACTTAAGATTGGGTCGTGATTTCCGGTTGCGGCTTGGGCGAACCGTTGGGCGAGGGGAGGGGCATAAACAAGGGGATTGGTAAATCCCGAAAAGACATGAATGCCGCTAAGATTGGGAACTGACCCGACAACGGGTAGGCGCGTCCCGCTGAAGGCGACTAGGCAACTGTGCCAGGTTCCGGGTAAGTCTGCAAGACTCGGTAAGATTTGGCGAATGCCTGCGCGGATTTGGGATTCACTGGCTTGGGCGTTATTCTGAGGGGAGGTGGTGCTGAGGGTGCGGCTAATTTGTCCGAGCAAGATTCGTCCATCTAAGAATTGTACGGCACCTGGATCGAAGATGGGCTTGAGGATTTCGCGATCGCCCTCATTCCAAAGCGGGTCGAGTTCGTCGGTACTGGCAGCCGCCTCAAGAGCAAACCGCATTTGGTTGGCAGGCATCACCAGCGTTTGTAACTGAGGGGTTGTGCCTGTAATCTCAATCAGTTCGGCATGGGTATGATAAACCCGCACGGGCATTCCCGCTTCCCGCAAGAATTGGCGCGTCCAGCCCCCGGTGCAGACTAGCGTATTTTCCGCAGCGTAAGCAGTATCTGGGGTTTTGACACCAAGGATGCGATCGCGCTCTTTAATAAAGTCTACTGCTTTAGCGATCGCCCATACCCCGTTATAGCGTTGCATCGCCTGAATATAAGCCTGAGTCGTCAAAATCGGGTTCATGTGACCGTGTTTAACCGTCAACGCCCCAGAAATCCCATTTTGATTGAGTAACGGTTCGAGTTCGCCCGCCTCTTGGGGGGTAAGCAGTTGCGGCTTTACAGCAAATTGGGCATAGTTTGCCAGCAGGGTTTGCGGGTCCGTATTCTTATCAATGGTTAAAACCAGGTTGAGTTCGCGAAACTCAATATCGTTTCCCAACTCTTCGGCAAGTTGCAGATAACGCTGTTTCCCTTCAGCACATAATTGAGTGGTGACATCTGAAACACCCGCCCAATAGGCTAATCCCCCATAACTGTAGCGCGTCGCATTATTCGCGATCGCATCTTGTTCGAGTAAAAGTACCGAAAAGCCAGACCTTGCTAACTCATAGGCCGCCGCTGCACCCGTAATTCCGGCACCGATTACGATCCAATCGTAAGTCATAATTTTGAAATCAACCTTGAGGACTGCCTGCCATCACTGATTAAACTTTTGCTTGGCCCGTTCGTACACATCCACTGTAATTTGAGCAATTCCCTCATCTTGGGCAAACTTCTCAATCTTTTTGCGGGCGGCGGGACGAACAAAAAAAGGAATTTCCTTTAACTTCGCCTCTGCTTCAGGCGTCCACTCTACATTAGCCATGCTATACCTCTGCTCAAATTTTAGTAGCGAATGCGCGGATCGACATAAGCATTGAGGATATCAATTGCTATACTGGCGATCGCCACAATTGCCGCAAAGAATACCACAACCCCCTGCACTGTGGGATAGTCTCGTAGCGTAATTGCCTCATACAAACGGTTTCCCAAACCCGGCCAAGAAAACGTCACTTCCGTTAACACCGCGCCACCCAATAATGCCGCAAAGGTTAAGCCCAAAATCGTAATCACCGGAATTAGGGCATTTTTTAACGCATGGGCCCATAAAATGCGACCTTCCGGAATTCCCCTAGCCCTTGCTGCTTCCACATAATCTGCTTTGAGGGTTTGTTTGAGGTTTACCCGCACAATTCGTTCAAAAATCCCGCTGAGGAGAAGCCCTAGGGTAAAACAGGGTAAAGCCAAATGATGCAGTGAAATCAGCAATTGACTGATGTTTCCATTGAGCAAGCTATCGAGAGTATATAATCCCGTCGGCCCATTGGGAGGAATTGCAGAAATCGCAAAGCGCGTCCCCAAAGGAAACCACCCCAATTGCACTGCAAAAATTAACTGCATCAACATCCCTGCCCAAAATGCTGGAATGGAATAAGTCAGGATACCAAACAAGCGCCCCCCCGCATCCAGAGGACTATTGGGACGCGAAGCCGAAATCGTCCCCACAGTAATCCCGATTCCCAAGGCTATCATCATACTAAAGACCGTTAACTCCACAGTAGCCGGGAAGTATTGCCCAATAATCTGCCAAACCGTTTGACCTCGGCTGGTTAAGGACGTACCTAAGTCCAGTCTCAGCAAGTCTCCCATATAGTTGAGATACTGCAATCCCAAGGGCAAATCTAATCCTAATTGTCGCCTGAGTTCCTCTTTAGCGGCTGCTGAAGCGCGGGCCCCATAAATTGCGTCTACTGGGTCGCCAGGAGTCGCCCTCAGTAATAGAAAGACTAATGTGGTAATAAACCACAACATAATCGGCGCTAGCAGTAGCCGAGAGAGAATGTAGTATTGGAGGGCTTTAGAACGAGACATCTTTCTGAGTTCCGAGTTCCGAGTTCCGAGTTCCGAGTGGGTTTCTGAGTGCTGAGTAGAAAGTGCTGTTGCTTTAGCTTCTGCGTAGCAGTGTGCTGAGTGGGGAAGAGGGTGGGGAAGTTAGTGCTTCGCTTGGGTGTGCGTGTTAGCTTCCGCGTAGCGGTGTGCTGAGTGGGGAAGGAGTGCTGAGTTGATAGTTAGCAAGTTTTTCTATCTCTTCTTCCCCAACCCCTAACTCCCAATTCCTAATTCCCTCCTTCCCCAACCCCTAACTCCCAACTCCCATCTCCCCACCCCCCCATCTTCTTACTTAGAGATGCTAGAGAACAGCAACTTCTGAGTGGGTTCGAGACGGACGCCGTTGATGCCTTTTTGGGCGAAGGCGTAGTCTTTATCTAACCACATGGGAATAAAGGGGACATCTCTGGCCAGGATATCTTGAATTTGACCTAAGATTTCGTAGCGCTTGTCGCGGTCAGTTTCTTGGCGCTGTTGGCGAATGAGGTTAACCACTTCGGGGTTGTAGTAGAAAGACCCGTGGTTTTGACTGGCCCCAGTTTTACAGCCTTCGCTGGCAGAACCTTCGTTACAGTCGAGGAAGGGTTGGATGTAGTTATCGGGGTCGAAGTAGTCGCCGTACCAGTCGAGGAGGAAGGTGGGGTAGATACCTTTATCGAGGTTTTGGAAGGCGGTGGTAGACTCTACACTTTTGAGGTCTAGTTGTAGAATACCGTCCATTTTTTGATCGGCGATCGCTTTCAGGGTACTGGCGACTAAACCGCGTTTGGTGGAGTTGGAGGCATACCAAATTTCCACAACGGCTGGATTAGATTGAGAAAAACCCGCTTGTGTCAGCAGTTGTTTGGCTTTTTCAGCGTTCCCATCGCCATATTGCTCAAAAACGGGTTTATGAGACGGGAAGGTATCGGGAATCAGGCTATACAGGGGTTCGGCTAAATCTTGCAAAACCCGTTGGTTCAAGATATTGCGGTCTACAATGGCGGCTAAGGCTTGGCGAACTTCTACCCGGTTGAGGGGTTCTGAGTTGACGTTCAACACCATGTAATTGACGCTATTACCATCGGCGGTAATTTCTTGCCAGCCTTGTCTTTGCGTTTCTTTTTCTAAACTTTTGATCTGCTCGGAGTCTAGCGTACCAGAGGCGATGTCAATCGCGCCGGTGCGAAAGGCGTTAAATAGGTTCGATGAAGAGGTAAACAGTTGAATGTCTACGCCTTGGTTTTGGGGTTTTTCTCCCCAGTAATCTTCAAAGACATCTAGGCGAATGACATCGGTACCAAATTGGGCCAGTTTGTAGGGGCCGGTTCCTACAAAGCTATCGGGTTTAAACTGTCCGGTACCGATTTGGTAAGCTTGGGGAGAAATTGCAGCCGTTCCCGGAAAGGTGAGAAGTTCGGGAAAGGCGGCGAAGGGTTGTTGCAGTTTAATGCTTAACTCGTATTCCCCCGTCGCGTTGACAGACTCGACAATATCTTTCAGCAAAAAGGCAGGAGTCCCTTCATTTTCCATAAAGCGGTTGAGGGAAAAAGCCATCGCTTCGGCGTTAAAAGAGGTGCCATCGTGGAAGAGGACGCCTTGGCGGAGGGGGATGGTGTAGGTTAGCTTATCGTCGCTGACAGTGGGGAAGTCGGTCGCCAGTTGGGGGATGAGTTCTGTTGTACCCGAACGATAAGTGTAAAGGCGATCGCCTAAATTATAAAGCAAGTTACCCGAAGCAATCTCGTAGGAGTCCGCCGGGTCGAGGGTGCGGACTTTTAAGGTTGTGCCAATATTAACGCGGGGGTTACTCGCACCGCCCAAGGTTGAGTTTTGGGTGGTAGTTTGGCTGGCACAACTAACCACTAGCAAGAAACACAGGGAAAATAAACCGAAAAATTGGCTAAGGCGTTGCCACCGTTTTGAGAGAAGCTTGGGGTAGTTCATTCGCTGCATGAGGAGAAATCAGGCCTAATAACCGAGATATTGTACAAAGGTTAGCGTGCAAGCAACGGAGTCCAGCAGAATTCCTTGGGTTTATTCGGGGTTGACGCGGGATAATCCGACAAGTTGCAATTTTAGGCTGAGAATTCCCTAACGGCTAGTGGGACAATCAGAAATTGTTCTGCTTTTGCTTTACTTTTGATGAATATTGCGATTATCGGTTGCGGTTATGTGGGTTCGGCGATGGCGCGCTACTGGCAAACCCAAGGATTTAATCTGACTGTAACGACGACAACCCCGGATAAGCTAGAGTCGTTAACCCCTATTGCTCAAACGGTGAAATTAGTTCGGGGTGATGATGCAGAAGCACTAACAGCGACCTTACAGGGTCAGGAAGTGGTGTTACTCTCCGTGGGGGCAAAAAACGCCAACAGCTATGCTGAAACCTACTTGCAGACGGCGCGAACCCTCGCGAATGTGCTGCCGCAAGTGCCGACAGTCCGCCAAGTTATTTATACCGGAAGTTATGCCGTTTATGGCGATCGCCAAGGCGCAGAAGTCACCGAAACCACCCCCGCCGCGCCAGCCAACCCCAATGGCGAAATTCTGGTTCAAACCGAACAAACCCTACTCAACGCCGTTACCAATAATTTAAAAGTCTGTATTCTCAGACTTGGTGGAATTTATGGCCCCGGTCGAGAATTGGTTAAAATTTGGGGTAGAGTGGCAGGCACCACTAGACCGGGTGATGGTTCCGATATTACCAACTGGGTGCATTTAGACGATATCGTCGGCGCAATTGAATTCGCTAGAGCGAACCGCCTTAATGGGATTTACAATCTAGTCGATGACGCGCATCTTCCCCAAGCCGAACTGCTTTCGCAAGTCTACCAAACCCATAACCTTCCCCCCGTCCAATGGGATGCGTCCCAAAAAAGTTCTCGTCCCTACAACGCCAAAGTCTCCAACCAGAAAATTAAAGAGGCTGGATATCAACTCCTTCATCCTCAAATGCAGTTTTGATCCGGAATTTCTCTATACTCATAGCTCAAGAGGTGAGAAACGATGGGGTAGCGTTTTTCTTCGCATTTTCCTAGATAAAAGCCCGCTAGGTTTTCCTAATCCAGTTCTATCGATTGGAACGATACCCTATTAGACCTTGATAGTGGGGTTTC
Organism: Desertifilum sp. SIO1I2; assembly: GCA_010672635.1. Classification (GTDB taxonomy): domain Bacteria; phylum Cyanobacteriota; class Cyanobacteriia; order Cyanobacteriales; family Desertifilaceae; genus Desertifilum. Next base: position 6,832 of record JAAHGE010000137.1, read on the forward strand.
AGATTACAGATATCTTGATTTTGAGAGGATATTTTCCAGGAGTGAATAGACAAGATGAATAGACGCGATCGCCTTGATATTCTGACTATCATTAAAAGAATAACCTTCATATTTATCGGGGTATCGGCAGTCTGTTCTTTAGGTGTCCTCATTCTCTGGGTTTTTGGCATTCCAGGAACTCAAAACGAGTATGCACGGGGTTGGGAACTAGGATTATACACGCTTTTTCACTATGTCGTTGGGAGCGTTATTTTTCTTGTTACTTATGTAATTGGGATACTGATTTCTAAAAGGTTTCAGAGGATGCGGCATTTCAATCTCGTTACGATTAGCATCTTCTGGATATTTTTCCTTTACTCTGCCTTTAATATGCTGCGATCTTTCTACATCATGTTTTCAGCTTCCTAAGCACGCTGCCTTACATTTAGCTCGCTATTATGAATATCCAGATGTATGTCAATACTTAGAAAATAATTTTAACAAAATAGAGTTAATGCGATCGCACTTTTAATAACGCTGCTGGATATCCGCATCACTTTTTCTCCAGAGTGACACAGGGAAATCGGCACTCAGCACTCAGAAAGGCTAGAATGTTGAAAAAAACATCATCATTGGGGCAAACCGATGGGAAGATGCTTTACTGCGAGTCAGAGGTTGCTGTTGTTGCGAAAGGCGGGGTATCGCTGTCAGCATTGCGGGGTTATCCTAACCCCCGATAACTTTGCAGCAGATCATCGCATTCCCTATTCTAAAGGAGGTGCGACCCAAGTATGGAACGGTCAGGCATTGTGTAGGGAGTGTAACTTACTCAAGTCTGACGCATTCGAGGAAGAGTAATGGCGAACTACTTCCTCGCTTATCACAAACTCGTCTTATCTCGCCTGGTGGGTGGGGTAACGAAACTTTATCCGCATCAGCGAGAGGCTTTACTGGCAATCTACCATAAGGCGGCGAATGGGGAAATGACGACTATTCCCCGACAAGCGGCTTTAATTTTAGCGGGGGTGGGAACTGGAAAAACCTTAATTCAAGCGCTAACGCCGTTTGTGCTTGCGCCGTATATGACGGGGGAAAAGGCGCTGTTTCTCTCTGATAACTGTACCTTGCGATCGCGCTTTTTGCGAGACTTCCCCACCGACTCTCGCGGCTATCCCCGCTACCACCAGTGGTTGCTATATTCTCTAGAGGTATTACCCCCAGGCGTTCCCCCGCCGCGCATTGTGGAGTTAGATGCAGGCAATTTTAATAGTTATGCCTATGCTCTGCAAGATGCCGATATGCTGGTGGGTAATCGACAGTTTGTCTTAAATTTAGTTAACCGTGGCGATATTGAACCGGAGACGATAGGCGCATTAGTAGTGGATGAGGCGCATTTTTCCGCAGCAGCTAGCTATCGTACCATTGTCAATTATTGCCAAGATGCCTTACTGACTTACTTTACCGGATCGAAATTCCGTTCCGACAGCCAGCCGTTACCCCAGGTTGAATATACCGAAGTATGGGAACTCGATGAATGGGGAAATCCTACCCTTCAGTATGCCCCTGTTGCCGATTATGAGTTTACCTTACAGCAGGCTTGGAAACTCAATCCACCGCCAATTAAAAAGCTAACCCTGTCTGAAGCGACATCGGAAGCCTTTTTAGTTGAAGAGAACGGCGTTGAAGTCACCTATACACCCGAACAATTCTTTATTAAAGCACAGAGCGATCGCGCCTGGTTCAGACAAATCCTATTTGGCGATCGCTTTACCTTACCTGTGCTACAAATGGCAGTAGATATCTTGCTCGCCAAGCGCCAAAAAACAGGTCAACCTCATGCGATGATTGTGCGAGCTTTAAATATTGCTCACGTTCATCGCGTTGCTCAGTTACTGCAAGCACATTTCCCCATTTTACAAGCCAAAGTCGGCTTAATTCATTCTGAAACCGAGAGTTATGACTTGGCGGGAAGACCCAGCGATGTTATCCAAAAATTCTATAATGGCGAATTGTGGGTTCTCGTCCATTGTGGCATGGTAGGCGTCGGTTTCGATCATGCTTGGGCCAGCGTTTCCTGTTGCTTGTGCATTCTTAAAAGTCTATCGCCAGCCGAACAGGAATGGGGGCGTATTATTCGCCGAGTTCCCGGAGAGTTACCCGGATATTTCCCAAAATTCGACCATCCCAACTGGGGAGTCGTCGTCACCCATGAAAGCTTAGAAATTCGTCCCCTATTCGAGCAATTTATCCAAGGGGTGGAAAGCGATACAATCCGAGAACGGGATAAAAACTCTAAACTCACTCCTGTTTTAACCACCGAATATGAAGCAGGCGAAACGGTTATTCATTTATCGGATACCGCGAGTTTAAAACCGGGCGATGTATTGCAAATGACAATTCCGGTTAACTCAGTTCCTTCGGCTTCTCCTTCGTTTAACTTGGCACAAGAATTGGGAGTCAGGCAAGTTGCAGAAACCGGAGAACGGTATCAAACTCATTCTACCCAACCTCTCCCAAAAATCGATCCGCCTGCTTCAGCTTGGGAAACCGAAGTTCAGGCTATCCAAACTCATCTGGCGCAACTTCGCAGCTTTCGTCAGTTAAACATCCAAGTAGAAGCTATTTTAGACCCCAATCGCATTCAAATTACCCCCACTTGGCTAGATATTCCAATGGGGATAAAAGTATCTCGTTCTCGTTCTCCCAAACCTTTACCTGATGCCCATTTTTTAGATCATATCAATTTAGATTGGCAAATTATGGTTGGCGAACAGTTACTTTCTTACACGGAATACCGAAAGCGATCGCTCTTACAAAGCAAAGGCTTAGAATTATCTCCAGAAGGGGAAATCCTAGCGAATGGCGTCCCCCTAACTCAGACGATGCCACCCCCCGTTTATGAGGTCTTTCTCAAGGGGCTAGAAGCAGAACTAGCAAGTGTTAATCTCGATTTACCTCATTCAGAAACTGTGGCGCGTCCAGACGTGGCTAAACTGGAAATTCAGGCG
>JAAHGE010000138.1 GCA_010672635.1 Desertifilum sp. SIO1I2
CTCGACGCTTTTCCGATCATGTTGAAGATAAACTAAAAGTCGTTCAACAAACCCTGGGAATGTTAGATATCCTTGACAGCCAAGGTCAAGGGTTTGACTCCGTTCTCGAAGAAATGTTGCGCTCGATCACCCTGAAAACGGGAGAATTGCTCAACGCCGACCGCACCACCATCTTCTTAATTGATGAAGAAAAAGAAGAACTGTGGTCAATTGTCGCCAAAGATGAAAGCGGCAAAAATTTAGAATTACGCTTTCCCAAAACGGCTGGAATTGTGGGTGAAGTCGCCACCTTTAAAAAAGTGGTGAATATTCCCTACGACTTTTATGACGACCCCCGTTCCACCACCGCCCAACAATCAGATAAAAGAATTGGCTATCGCACCTATACGATGCTAGCGATGCCCCTGTTAAACGAAGAAACTGGGGAATTAGTAGCCGTCGTCCAACTGATTAATAAACTGCGTGCCAACCACAACCCCCAAGCCTTACTCGCCGATAAAATCGACATGGGTGGCTTTACTGGGGAAGACGAGCAGATTTTCCGCGAATTTGCCCCTTCCATTCGTTTAATTCTAGAGTCTTCCAAATCTTTCTACATCGCCACCCAAAAACAACGCGCCGCCGCTGCCTTAATGAGCGCGGTTAGCTCCCTCAGTAAGAGCAGCCTCGATCTAGAAGATACGCTCAAACAGGTGATGGACGAGGCGAAAAAACTGATGAACGCCGATCGCAGTACCCTGTGGTTAGTCGATGACGAGCGCAACGACCTGTGGACGAAAATTCCCGTCTTGGGCGAGTTACGCTGTCCGATGGGCGTTGGTTTTGCCGGTCAAGTCGCAGCGACTGGCGAACCGATTAATATTGGTTTTGACTTATACAACCACCCCAACGCCGAAAACTCGAAAAAAACCGACCAAAAAACCGGCTATCGCACCTGTAGTTTGCTATGTATGCCCGTTTTTAACGCCGATGGTAAATTAATTGGCGTGACGCAACTGCTCAATAAGAAAAAACAAGGCGACTATCCCCCCTATAACCCGGAAGATTGGCCGAATGCGCCGGAGGTGTGGAAAGCCAGTTTTAATCGCTCCGACCAAGAGTTCATGCAAGCGTTTAACATTCAAGCCGGGGTGGCGCTGCAAAATGCCAAACTGTTTGCCACAGTGAAACAGCAAGAGCAAATGCAACGCGATATCCTCCGCAGCCTCACCAATGGCGTAATCTCGACCGATAAGTCCGGTCACATTATCGCCATGAATGAAAGCGCCAAAGAGCTTTTAGGGTTCAAACCGGAGGATGTGTTAGAAGGTCGCCCCGTTTATGAGTTGCTGAAGATAAAAGAAGGCGACTTCTCTAAATGGTTTAATGATGCCCTGACGGCTAAAGAAGCGAAAAAACGCCAGCAATACTATCCCGACCAAACGTTAGTGTCTGAGGGGAAAGGCGGGGCCGAAGAGCATAGCATCCACCTGTCGATTAACTCCATTGCGGACGCTAGAGACATCAGCAACGTCTATGGGGCGCTGGTGGTGATGGATGATATCTCCGATGAAAAACGCCTCAAGAGTACCATGTATCGCTACATGACCCAGGAATTGGCCGAACAATTGCTGGCCAGTGGCGAAACGAAGATGGGAGGCGATCGCAAAGAAGTCTCTGTTCTGTTCTCGGATATTCGCAGTTACACCAGCCTGACCGAAAACATGGAAGCCGAAGAAGTCGTGCAAATGCTTAACGATTACTTCGAGTCTATGGTAGAAGCGGTCTTTAAGCACAAAGGAACGCTCGATAAATACATTGGCGATGCCATTATGGCTGTGTTTGGTTCGCCTTTACCCTTAGAAGATCACGCTTGGATGGCCGTGCAAACCGCCGTAGAAATGCGCCATCGCCTCGCTGAGTTCAACCACCGACGCCAAGAAAATGACCAACCCATTATCCGGATCGGGATCGGGATTAACTCCGATAGCGTGATTAGCGGTAATATTGGCTCTAGCAAGCGGATGGAATTTACCGCTATTGGCGACGGCGTTAACTTGGGTTCCCGTTTAGAAAGTGCCTCTAAGCAATATGGCTGCGACATTATTATCAGCGAATATACCTTTGCGCCCTGTAAAGACCGCATTTGGTATCGCGAACTCGATCGCATTCGAGTCAAAGGTAAAAATAACCCAGTCTCAATTTACGAACTCGTGGAACTGCGCGCTACTGAGATTCCAGATGTTACTAAACAGGTCATCGACCATTATCACAAGGGTCGCGAATACTATCTAGAGCGCAAGTTTACGCGGGCGATGGTTGAATTCGGTGCCATTATGGAGGATCTGGGCGTACAAGATAAAGCCGCACTCCTCCACCTCAACCGCATTCAACATTGGCTGAAAAATCCCCCCACCGATGAGACTTGGGATGATGGGGTGTGGACGATGCAAGAAAAATAGAATATCGCTGTTCCTCCAAAGCGATCAAAAAAGAATCCCAACTCTAGACTCTGGGATTCTTTTTGGCGTTGGACGTTCAAAGTTGATCAACTTGGGTTTTTGAACCTCGACATTGAGAGCGCTCTTTCAGGGCTAAATGCCCTCAATTTCAATCCTTAGTCGCGATATCCCGTACGAGTCGTCCCAGTGGTTCCTGTGGTTCCTGTCGTTACGGTATCCGGATCGCGGTAGCGGGTGGTGTCGGCTGGTTTACGCATCAGTCCCGCTAAACCAATTAAGCCCAGTAAACCCAACCAACCCCAGTCAAAGCCATCATCTCGATCGCCTTCAACTACCGTGGTTGGGGTACCCGGTTCTGTAGGAGAAACAGTGGTTTGAGCCGAGGCGGAGAATGTGGCAGGCAGCATGGCTAAACTGAGGCTAAGAATACCCGCGCTAACCCCTTTGGAGAGATGAGAAAGTTTCATGGTGATGTTTTTCATAGCGTGCTAACGACTAGCTTAAATTTACCGATCCCCCCTCCTGCCTATCTCGGCCATTAGCAAGAGTCTTGAAAGCCAACCGCTATTTCCCAAGAAATAAGTCGGTTAAGTTCGCCAGAGCGGGTGGGAGTGCGATCGCCTACAGCCAAAAAATTTAGTAAAATCGTTTCAATCCTTACCGATTCTGGGATTGAAGGCTGAAGATTGTTTGTTGGAAGACAGTCTACTCTGACAGGATAGTTACAATGGTTCTAGAGAGGGATGTCTTTCCTCTAGTTGTTCAGTTACTTTAACAAAGTCAAGTTAGACGCTTTCTTTATGGAATCAGGTAGTGAACCTGCCAGTCCTTTCGGCAAAACCCACAATCACACACTGGCAGATATCATTGGAACTGCGATTGCATTACTCACCTTGACATTGCCCTTGTTTGCAATTGCCTACTATTCCTCAAGCAGCGTTGAAGTATTTCCGCCTGCAACCTATCCGCTGCCAAGAGCTAGGGAATGAGGGTAGTTACCGCGAACAGGATGAAAATTTTTTCTAAATATGCCACCTTAACTGATTGTTGCGATCGCACCCCCTGGGAATGCACGCCGTTAACCGGGTAAAATCTGGGCTGCGAAAACACCTGGAGTCAACGTCTTCCCCTACAATGCTAGTCGGGGGGCTTTTTTGGGTATTTGGGCGTCGGTGGCTGAAGCGATCGACCCCTCAACCCCAAATCTCCCCTGACAAAGACGCAGTTACAAGGAGAAGATCGTTGGATTTATCGCGCATTCCCCCTCAGCCTAAACCCGGTGTTGTCAACGTCTTGATCGAGATCACAGCCGGAAGCAAAAACAAATATGAGTATGATAAAGACCTACAAGCCTTTGCTTTAGATCGGGTACTTTACTCTTCGGTAAAATATCCCTATGACTACGGTTTCATTCCAAACACCCTAGCTGACGATGGCGATCCCCTCGATGGCATGGTCATAATGGATGAACCAACCTTTCCTGGGTGCATTATTGCGGCGCGACCGATTGGTTTATTGGAGATGGAAGACGGCGGCGATCGCGATGAAAAGCTGTTGTGCGTTCCGGACAAAGATCCGAGATACGCTCACGTCAAATCGATCAAAGACCTCGCACCGCATCGGCTGGCAGAAATTGCAGAGTTTTTTGGCAGCTACAAAAACTTAGAAAAGAAAACCGTGAAAATTGGTGAATGGAAAGATGCCGATCGAGTAATGTCGTTGGTCGAACAATGTATTAAAGCCGCTGGTTAACAGCGATCCGGCCGCAAGAGCCTTCCTTGACAGCCTGTGCTTTTTTGATTTGGGTAGCTCAGGCTGCCTTTTCCCCCCTAATAGCGCAGCCAATGCAATGAAACTCCGCTTCTCTCGCTCTCATTCTAGGCAGAAATTGCGATCGCCTGATGACTTCCTAGAGTCACTGGCGATTCCCCGCCGCGATCGAGAGGGATAATATTGCTGAGATCCGTTCCTAGAAGAGTGAAGATCGCCCGCCAAATGGGCTAATAAAGCGTTCCTATGCCAGATTCAGAACCCTCTGCACCAGAGCTACAACCTTCAACAGCAACCGATCGAGCCTCCGTTGAGACTTGTCAGTTTACTGTTCAGTTTTGGGGTGTCCGAGGCGGTATTCCCACTCCCGGAAGTGAAACGGTGCGCTATGGGGGGAATACTTCCTGTATTGAGATGCGAGTTGCCGATCGCCTTTTGATCTTTGATGCAGGAACGGGTTTGCGAGTGCTAGGCAAACATCTGTTGCGGCAACTCCCCGTTGAAGCTCACTTATTTTTCACCCATTGCCATTGGGATCGCATTCAAGGCTTTCCCTTTTTCGTACCCGGCTTTATTCCTGGAAATCGCTTCCACCTCTACGGCGCATCGGCGACCAATGGCGCATCCCTCAAACAGCGCCTCAACGAACAGATGCTTCCCCCAAACTTTCCGGTACCGATTCAAATCATGCAATCGGATCTAAAGTTTCATGACATTTCTCCAGGCGATCGCCTCACCTTACCCGATATTGCCATCGAAACAAGCTGTCTCAACGATTGCCATCACACCACAGGCTATCGAGTCACTTGTCAGGGTTATAGCGCCGTTTATGCCACCGATACCCTCTGTTTGCCCGATCGCATCAATCCCGGTCTTTTACACCTCGCTCGCGAAGCCAACCTGCTGATTTATGATGCCACCTCAATGGCCCATCGCGCCAACGAGTTGCAACTGTGCCCCGACGAAGTGCAGGATTGGACGTGGAAAACAGGAATTGCGATCGCCAAAGAAGCTGGGGTGAAACAACTAGTGATTTGCCATCACGACCCCAATCACAGCGATGATTTTCTCGATCGGGTTGAAACGCAACTGCAATCTGCTTTTCCCCAAGGCAAACTCGCCAGGGAAGGCATGAATTTGAACGTTTGTCAAGTCTAACTTCTAAGGATGGGCTGAATAATTGAGGCGCTGGCTCTCCACACAAGTTGCCAATTGTCTCAGCTTATCGCGCACTTGACCGCTAACAATCAGGCGTTCGGCTTGAGCTAAACCCGATTCGAGATCCGGACAAACCTGAGAGCGCCACAAATAAAACCCCCCATTCCAAATCGCCGATTTCAGCAGTTCGCCCGCTTCAGCTTGCAAAACCGCCTGCATCTGGTCAATCAACTCCGGGGTGGAATGAAACGGCACATCCGCTCCTGCCAATTCATAGTCGCGCGGATGCAGGAGAACGCGCTCAAAATCTTGAATTTCCGGCACATAGCAGCCGATGATGGCCGTGCGATCGCGCGAAAGGTCGCAACTGCCCTCCAACCCCTTAACCGTCGTAAACTGCTCCATTCCCCGCAGTTCCAAACAAGTTTTGAACATCGTTTCCGTGGGCGGATGCACGTATCCTGCAAACAAATGCTTATCTCCCGCATAGGGACACCACATCAACTCCATCGTGGCAATGGGCGGACGCTTGCCAATCTGATCGCGATATTCTACAAACGCATGAGCCACCGGAAAATGTTGGGGAAGGTAAACAAACCCCACTCCCGTCGCTTCCAATACCTGCTGCACCTGCGCCAGCGATAAATTTCCCCATTCCACACCCAAACCTTGCCAAACTTCCAGCAAAGGCACCCCATACTTGGTAGGCATTCGTTCTCCACCATGCAGGATAACCGGAACCTCGCAACAGGCTAGAATCAGAGCCGTTAAAGGACTAATGGGGGCAGTGCGCGATCGCCCATCGTAAGGCGAACCCAAAATTGCGGTCTGATAGCGGCGACTCAACGGGAGCAATTTTGGACCTAACGCTTCGTAGGTATCGAGCATCCCTGCCAACTCCTCGCCCGTCGGTCGTTTAATCCGATGGGCAATTAAAAATGCCCCAATTTGGGCGGGTTTAGCCTCTTGCAGCAACATGGCTCGCAACGCCTCCGCCGCTTCTTGGCGCGTTAAGTCTTCGCTAGTATGGGGACCGCTGCCGACTTTTTTTAGAAGTTCTCGAAACGCATGACTCATCGTTTTGCCCTTTCTCCTCAAGATTCGCCACGAGCGCAGCCACTCCAATCGGATGACCTACAAATTTACCATTGAGAGAGGATAGTCCATTGGAGGCGGAATTAACTTCAAGACTAGCTCGCGGAAATGTTGAATGGGGGGGACTTGCAAGCGATCGCGCGTTGTCACTAAAACAACCTGTCGCGTTAGCGGGGAGTCTTCAGGCGTGCTGTTCCAGAGCGATCGCATGACTAGCAAGGGGTCTTCTTTAACGTATAACAGGGCAGAGTGGGGTAATAAGGCAATCAGCTTTCCCTGACGCACCACGCCTCGAAAGGCATCAAGGGTATTGAGTTCTAAAGCCGCTTGCAAACTTAGCCCTTGCCTGAGAAACATTTCCTGCACAAGACGTTGCATCCCGTAACCTTCTTTAAACACAACCTGGGGGTAAGACGCCAAAGCTTTCCAGGGGATTTGCTCGAATTGAGCGAGCGGGTGATTGGCGGCCATTAACACTTCAATGGATTCTTCAAACAGCGGATCGACCACCATTTCTGCTCCGGAAGTCAGAAAACGGTTTTGCATCACGATTGCCAGATCTACCAATCCATCTTTTAACACTTTCAGCGCGCGATCGCTCCCCAAGGACGTGACGCGCAATTGCACGTTGGGGAAATCCGAGCAAAACTGTTGCAACACGGGCGGTAAAGAATGGGCGCATAAAGAGGGAATGGCCGCAACGCAGAGTTCGGGCTGTTTGCCAGCTAGCAGTTCGGAGATTTCCTGTAAGGAGGTTTGCCACTCTTGGCAAATTTTGCGGGCGTGGGGCAAAAACCTTTCGCCACCAATGGTTAACTTCGCTTGGGTCGATCGATGAAACAGTTGCACGCCTAAATCTGCTTCTAATCCTTGAATTTGACGGCTGATGGTTGATTGGGTGACTCCACAATTTCGGGCAGCTTGCTGAAAGTTTCCCGTTTCAGCAACCGATAAAAAAGCTTGCAACTGTTCCAGGCGCATGATGTTGTAGCCAACACTACATTCTTAAGGATGGTAAGACCTTAGCGAAATTGCAAGCAGGTTTTAGTAAGAGATGATACGGACGGTGGCTCAGACTTTCAATTCTTGTAAAGCGGTAGCTACGCCTTGGGCGAGTTCTGGTGACAGGCGGCTGTGGCTGAGTTGTTCTAGGTTGGGATAGGCTTCTAATTGTCGGAGAGCGGCGATCGCGTGGAGTTGGACGCTTTTGTCGCTATCGGCTAATAACTGAACTAATGCGTCAAAGGCTTGGGGTTGTCCAAGCTGGCCTAAGCTCAGGGCGATCGCTTGTTTGATCGGGGGAAACTGGACGTTGGGTAGGGATGAATTTAACAGTTCCAGTAGAATCTGGGTGGCTTGAATCTGGGTTTCAAGAGCGCTTAGGCGACCTAACACCCAGACAATTTCGCGGAGCGTGGGAACCGGAGCCATTGCGATCGCGCTCTGGAGCTGCTCTAGGGCGCTGGGCGTGCCAATCCATCCCAGGGCGCGGACGGCCTCAATTTGCAAGGGAACCGGGGTCTGAGGCGATTGCAGCAGGCGGGCTAGGGCGATCGCGGCCGCTGGCGTTCCTAAACGGCTGAGGGCGATCGTGGCTGCTTGGCAAACCTCGAAGTTAAAATCCCACAAGCGTTCTTGCAACAAGCTGACGAGATCGAGTTGGGCCAGCAAATCGGAGCGCAAGCCTAAACCGATCGTGGCGGCTCGTCTGATTGGAGCGGCGGTATGTTTGAGCGCTTGTAGCAATAGGGGGGTAATGGCTGGATCGGTTGAGTTGCTGAGGGCTTCTAAGGCCATTGCACAGAGGGCTGGATCGCCAGAGCTATAGCTGTCTTGCTGCAAAAACTCGCCGACGACGTTCAAAAGCGGGGGCACGCTTGCCGGCCCGCCAATCACGCATAGGGAGCGCGCGGCAACCATTCGCGTCCGGGGTTCGGCCAGCAAGTCTGTGAGAGCGGCGATCGCGGCTGACCCAAAATTGGTGAGGGCGATCGCGGCTGTTGCAATTAAATCTTCCCCTTCAGAGGTTTTAAGTAAATTTACTAATGCCTCAAGGACAACGGGTTCGTGAAAGTCTCCTAAAATGCGGCTGACAAACCACCGCAATTCCCAGTCGGTTTGTTCGTCTTCTAACAGCGCAATTAAAGGCGCGATCGCTCCGGCTCCCAGTTTTGGAAAGAGTTTGGCAATGTCCCATCTTTGCTGAAAGTCGCCCCAACTCAGCGCAGTTAAGGCAAACTCTAAAATCTGGGAATAGTCTTCACCCTCAAGACTTTCAGCTTGATTGAGAAGCCATTGCAGTCTAGTTACCGCATCTGAAGATTGGGGGGGCTGTAGGAGAGCTAAGTCGTTCTCTATCATTATCGAATTTATGCGAGCATTAGCGCGTTTGCCATCGGCATCGCTTCACTCTAGTGAGAGTTACGCCACAATTTCGTAACCTGCATTACACAATTGCCGCTGCCATGTAATTATCGGATAAAGTCTATCCTGATTTTGCATAACTCAAGCAGTGACCGTTCGCGCCTTAAGTAATGAAGACTTAACAATTCGCGCAAAGCCAGTCTAGTCCAGGAAAATCGGGCATTTTAGCATCTTCCAATCGGAAGATTTCCCTCAGCATCATGCAAAGTTGCGATGCTTTTCATGCAAAAAATTCATAATCCGAAATATTTTGTAACTGAATATACGAATTCCCTTAGAGAGGTCGCCTAAGCTGGCATCTAAATCAATCCCGAATGGGGTTTATCCAGTTTGAGATTAAAAATTTAATCGGGTCAATGACTTCAGCCCAGTAGAGCGTCATCCGATGGCTTGCAATCTGCCCTCAAGACCTTAGACCGCTCAATTCTCAAGCGCTCTTTTTTCTCAGTTCATTCCTCTAGTTAGGCCTTCATTCGGTAGGGCGAATGCAGCGCGTTATCCCCCATGCAGTATTGAGAGCGGGAAGCTTATGACAACGACCACCGCGAAACCGAGTACCCTCAACAAGTTTGAGAAATTCAAAGCCGAAAAAGACGGACTCGCCGTCAAATCCGAAATCGAACAATTTGCGCGGATGGGTTGGGAAGCGATGGATGAAACCGATCGCGACCATCGCTTAAAGTGGCTTACGCTGCATAATTTATGCAGTTTCACTGAGCCAGGGTGTCTCTGGTGCTTTGATGCATTGTGACAAATCTGCGTTGACTATTACCTGCATGTTGTGTGGAGAGCTCTGTATTAACACCTTATGCATGTTCTTGGAGTCAGTGTCTCTCTCTGATATCTTGATGCTTTTTAAAAGATGCATATCATGTTTTAAGCGTCTCTGAATATATGAAGCAACTGACACAGCATACGA
>JAAHGE010000139.1 GCA_010672635.1 Desertifilum sp. SIO1I2
TGTTTGATTTTTAAACGCAAAGAACCCGGACAAACGGGTTCTTTTGGCAGAAACTTAGAGAGAATAAACTTGACCGTCAATCAGCAAGCGCGTAATCCCTTTAGCTTGCAGATACTCGCCAACCTTGTGAAACATTCGACCATCGGGAACCTTAATCACCCGTTGCGATCGCTTCGAGAACCGCCGCGCCACCCGATGATTATCAAAAATTGGTAAGGTTCTTTCCAACTCCTCCACATCGGGAATATCGCCTAAATCGCCAAAATCGCGCAACGGACGGGTAATTAACTCAGCAGCGCGATCGATCACCAAATAACAAATTTTCGGGATATTCGCCTCTGCTAACGGCAACACTTCAATCGGAGGAGCCGTACTTTTACGATTTTTAGACCGTGCGAGAATGGGTTTTGGCGGAAAATATTCCTCTTCTTCTTCATCCTCGTCGTCTAGATAATCTCCATCATCCTCATCATCAAAGTCTTCATCCTCCTCATCGTCCTCGTCTAAGTCGGCTTCGCGATCTAAGAGTAAATCTTCCCCTAATAATTCCTTAAGCGCGCTGGCTTGAGCTTGATAGGTTTCTTCGGCAAGGGGGGACTCTAAAATTTCAGACTCTGCCTGTGCAGATGCGTAACGGGTGGGCAAATTTACAGCCGCCACCTGTTCTTCTGGATCGTCATTTTCTGCAACGGCGTCCGATGGCTGAGTCTTCATGGCCTCAAGATCAAAAAGTTGCGGAGGTTGACCCTTACCTGCCGCTGCCCGTTTCTGCTGTACCAATATCTCGTATTCTGCCGCTGGTAAGCGACTTTTCAGCAACCGACTAATCGTTGAATTACTCACTCCATACCGCGTCGCCAGGGTAGAAGTTGTTTCCGGCGTTTCTCGGTAAAGACTTAAGATGTCGTTTTTTTCAGACTCGGATAGTTTTCTAGGAGGCATGGATTCAGTGCAAACAACGGAGAGGGAAAGCCGTTATGAGTTCTAACAGATGAAAGCGAGTTTGTAAAGAAAGCCTTGGACTTTATAGTTTAACTCGCTTTGACTTTTCCAATCGCGACGGAAATAACTTGCGAGCAGTTTCCCTCTAAAACGAACAATCCCTCTCTCAATTTTAGGCGCTGAGGCGTTGACCAACCAACAACAGGCGCATCAATCGTTCTGCGGCATTAGTGACCAGTTCGCAGGCATTGGCGATCGCCTCCTCTAGACCGCAAGGGCCATCTAAGATACTTTCAAACCAATCAATCCTGCAATCAAAATTAACTTGGGCCTCTTCACCAATGGTTCCGGCGATCGCCACCACCGGAATTCCATATTTTTTAGCCCGTCGCGCGACCTCAGCAGGAATTTTTCCCCGTGGCGTTTGAAAATCACTACTCCCCTGTGCTGTAATCGCTAAATCCGATTCTTGCAAGAGACTTTCTAAATCCAAATACCGCATCACAATGTCATAACGGGGGTGTAGGGTTGCCCCAACCAGAGCCGATAACCCCGTCCCCAATCCACCCGATGCGCCACTTCCCGGCGCTTCCCGCATGTCTAAGCCTAAATCGCGTTGAATAATTTCGGCATAGCGATCCAGCGCGGCGGCCATTTGTTCTACGGTTTCTGGGGATGCGCCTGTTTGCAGACCAAAAACCCTCGCTACCCCCTTCGGCCCGCACAACACATTATGCCAGTTGCACGCAACATCAATTTGTACCTCCGCAAGGCGCGGATCGCGCTGACTCATATCAATCTGGTCTAAATGAATCAACTCGCCGCGTCTAATCTCTTCACCCTCCGCATTGAGCAAGCGAACGCCCAAGGCTTGCGCCATCCCCGCGCCGCCGTCATTGGTTCCGGAGTCGCCGCAACCCACAAGAATGCGTTCTGCCCCTGCATCTAAAGCGGCTCTAATTAACTCTCCGACACCGTAGGTCGTGGTTAATAGCGGGTTGCGGGCATCGCGGGGAACCAAGCGCAACCCCGCCGCTGCTGCCATTTCTAAAACGGCGGTTTTCGGACCTTCTCCTCCCAGGAAACCGAAATGGGAAGCGATAGATTGACCTACAGGGCCAGTAACAATCGCAGAATGCAAGGTTCCCCCGGTGGCGCTAACCAATGCTTTAGTGAAGCCTTCTCCCCCATCAACTAGAGGTGCTTTCACGATCTGGGCATTGGGCAAAACGCGAAGAATGCCAGTTTCGATACAATCAGCAACTTCGTTGGCTTCTAAGCTTTCTTTGAATCCAGAGGGGGCAATTAAAATGTTTAGGGTCATAAATAAGAGTTTATCTAAGGGTTAAAAAACGGTTTGCAAGATAACCTCTATTGTCAGCGTCCCGTTTTGAAATACCTTACCTCTGGGGAGATACCGCGTACTCTAGACGAAGATAGATTTTTCTTAGTCTCTTAACGGGAGTTGGATTTGGACATAAGTCCCAACTCCCGGTTGACCATCGACGATTAGATGAGCGCCATGTTGTTCGACGATCGCTCTGGTGCAGTCCCACTCCAGGACGCTCTTCAGTTTCCTATTTCCCTTTAGGGGGAAATTTGAGGAGAGGTCATCGCGCTTTTTCTCTACTTCTAGGAATAGTTCCAAGCTCAAGTTAGGGGTTCGGTTGGAGTAATGGGAATTTCGATAATGAATTCGGCTCCTTTACCCACTTCGGAAATACATTGCAGTTTTCCTTTGTGTTTTTCGACGACAATTTGATAGCTAATCGATAGACCTAAGCCAGTACCTTTGCCTACGGGTTTGGTTGTAAAAAAGGGATCGAATAGGCGCGATCGCACTTCCTCAGACATCCCTTGCCCGTTATCAATTACATGAACTGCAATCCAATGCTCGTTAATACATTCAGTTTTAATCCAAATGGTGGGAATTAAGGGCAAGCTTGAAGAATAAGAGGTTATAGGGACAACTGCTGATAATTCTGAGGAAGCTTCTAAAGCATCAATAGCATTACTTAAGATATTCATAAAAACCTGATTGAGCTGACCGGCGTAACACTCAACTTTCGGGAAGCTGCCGTACTCTTTAATCACCTGAATAGCTTGATTGGCTGCTTTGGGCTTGAGGCGATGTTGAAGAATCATTAGGGTGTTGTCTATCCCTTCATGAATATTAACAGGTTTCATTTCCGATTCATCCAAACGCGAAAAGTTTCGCAAAGATAAAACAATTTGACGAATTCGTTCTGCCCCAACCTGCATTGATTCTAAAAGACTGGGCAAATCTTCTTCAAGAAACTCTAAATCGATATCCTGAGTCTTATCTTGAATAGCCCGATCGGCATTCGGATAATAGCCTTGATAGAGTTTTAATAAATCCATTAAATCTTCAATATAGTTGCTAGCGTGCGTCAGATTTCCAGTAATAAAATTCACTGGATTATTAATTTCATGAGCAATTCCAGCAATCATTTGACCCAAACTCGACATTTTTTCATGTTGAATCAGTTGAGCCTGGGTTGATTTGAGAGTTTCTAAGGCTTCGCTTAATTGTTCGGCTTGGGTTTTGGCTGCAAAAGCCGCCGCGTGAGTTTGAGCATAAAGTTCGGCTTGATCGATTGCGATCGCCAATTGATCGGTCACGGCTTGAAGTAACTCAACCTCAGAATTACTCCAAGGGCGCGGCCCGCTACAATGACTGCATATAATAGCTCCGAGTTGTCCGGTGCGCGTTTCTAGAGGCACCAACAGTTGAGAAGAAATGCCTTGATGAAACAGCGAAGCCTGTAATATCTCCAGATCAGTATCCTCTGTAAATTTACTCGTCGAGTCATGAATTTCCTCAATGCGAAGCGTTTCCAGGTTTTGAATCTTCTCTATTAAAATTGTTGTATCTGTGGGAGAAAAATCACCCAAGTCGCTGGCGACATCCGGTGCTGCGGATTCGTGAGTAATTGATAAATAGACTTGATGCGGCCAGCACCACATAAACTGACAGCGATCGATATTCAATAAGTTACGAATTTCGCTGACCGCAGTCGTGAGAATGGTGTTGAGGTCTAAAGACTTGCGAATTTGGTTAGCCAGTTGAAACAGCAGGCTTTCGCGGCGAGACATTAAGGCTTCGCGGGCCCAAGATCGATCCACCGCAACGGCGATCGCATTAGCCACCCAACTTAAAGTATTATCTAGTTCAACGCTAAATGCTCGCTTGCTAAAAACCGCCATCACGCCAATCAGTCGGTCTTCAACAATTAACGGATATCCCGCAAAAGCGTTGAGTTGTTCTTCTTCGGCCCAAGTTGAAGCCCCGAACCACGCATCTTTGAGTAAGTTATTGGTGTGGTAAGGCTGGCGATTGTGAGCAATAAAGCCAATAATTGAAATCCCGATTGCAATTCGCACGGGGAAAGCTTCGCTATAGGACAGTTGACCGGCTACTGCTTGTAATTCCAGCATTTGCGAATCGGTCGCAAACAGCCAAATTTTCGCGCCAGCAACATCTAGCTCTTGGACAATCGCATTTGCACACCGCTCTAAAATATCGGGAAGGGTTCCGCCCTGAGCCAAGATGATACCAATTTCAGTGGCTAGGGTGGAAAGATACGATCGCTCTAAGAGTTCGGCCTCTGCTTGTTTGCGGGTAGTGACATCGCGAAAGTAAACAGATAATCCTTCTTGGTAAGGATAGGCTTTCACTTCTAGCCAGATGCTCAGAAGCGAGTAAAATTCTTCAAAGTGAACGGTGACTTGACGCGACATCGCTCGCTCAAATTCGCTTTTGAAGGTCGAGTTTGCTAATTCTGGGAATTCTTCCCACAAATGGGTGTTTTGGAGTTCCTTGCGGTTCCTCAGCAGAATTTGCTCGGCGCGAGAGTTGAGGTAGGTGAACCGCCACTGACGATCGAGGGTAAAGAAGGCATCGGTTATGCTTTCTAAGATTTTGACAATTTTCAGGTTAGAGGGGTAAGCGATCGCCTCTTCTGAGGAGAACTGACCGTTTCGCTCGGATGTGGGTAGGGTTTCTCGATGGCTGTCTAGCAATGCGGTGGCTTGACGACTTAGAGCTTGAAGGGCTTGCTGTTGGCTCATACTCAGGGGACGATCGCGATTGTCCATCACTCCAATTAAACCCAGTGCATAACCGTCTGAGGTAAAAATGGGTACGGCAGCATACAGGGGCAAGGTTTGAGATTTGCCATTGACAGCGATCTTTAAAGCGGGAGGTTTCTGGCCGATCCAAACCCCTGGATGCGCTACAATTTCATCCCAAGGGAGGCATTGACGGTCGAGTTCGCTGTCAATATTGCCGACTTTCGCTTTGATCCACAGCCGATCTCGATCGACGAAGCCAATCAAAGCGATGGGGGTTTGACAAACTTGAGCGGCTAAAAAGGCAAGATCGTCAAAGCGCGTGTCTGGAGAGCTGTCTAAAATTTGATACTGAGCCAAAATCTTGAGCCTTTGAATCTCATTACTGGGCAACAAAATACTCATTGCGATCGCTCCCCTCTGGTCACACATTGGTCATGAACCTGTCGCTTTTCGATCCCACCGTTTATGGTCTTTCTGGCTCAACAGCCCTTTCTTGTTCTGGATTAACCTAACTGAACTAGAGCGATTGCCTCTAATCTAAGGTGCCCCAAACAACATACGGGTCGCCATCTCAACGTGTTAAAATTTAAATAATTGCATTAAGAATAATGAATAGTTCAACGCTCGTTCTTTGATGAATCGGAAAGCTAAAACAAAGGCGTTGACCGTGAATAACTATGAAGGATCTGTGAGTTTGTCTTAAATTTGGGCATTCTGAGAATGTCTAGAGGTAATTGTAGCGGTGCAAACTCGCTCTTGCAACGATCGAAAATTGCGTCGCGCTCTCT
This sequence comes from Desertifilum sp. SIO1I2, assembly GCA_010672635.1. GTDB lineage: Bacteria > Cyanobacteriota > Cyanobacteriia > Cyanobacteriales > Desertifilaceae > Desertifilum. The sequence goes on from JAAHGE010000139.1 coordinate 5,826, forward strand.
TGTGGACCCATTTTTTCAGACAGGAAAATGGTTAAAAAGCTAGAGCTTAAGAGCCACATTTCAGCACTATATCTTGGTTGGTGGAGAGAAAGATGGTTTCCCGTGCGAACAATTTTAAAACAATTCTTGCGGTTGACGACAGTGCGATCGTTCAACAGTCAATCAAACGCTCTTTAGAAAAGAACTATCACGTTTTGGTGACGAGTAACGCGGTGGATGCTCTATCCCTGATCTACCACGAACCCATATCCGCAGTCTTACTCGATGTCACCATGCCGGGGGTTGATGGCTTAGAACTGTGTCGAACGGTTCGCAGCCTCCCTCAGTTTCAGCATTTACCTATTATTATGCTGACAGCGAGAGATAGCGCCTTTGATAAAGTTCAAGGTCGATTAGCAGGCGCAACAGAATATTTGACAAAGCCCTTTGAGACAGCCACTCTTCAAGAAGTTCTCGAACGGCTGATCGACAAAAAGCCGACTTCCTCAGCCAGCTAGAAGTCACTGACTCAAACAGTTACTCTAGATTGAGGATGGGTGCAGAAGCAGGTCGAACACTATCGCTCTCTACACCCATCCCCGTTAAAGGAAACAATACCCAAATGAAATTAGGAATTGGTCGCTTGAGCGGCCAGCATTTCCTTAAGTTTTTCCAGTTCTTGGGCCCAACGCGGATCGGGCTGAACGCTGTTGCTCGATTCGGTACTGGAACTGGGAGAACGGCGGGACTTGTTATTGTTGTTTTTACGACGCCCGCTGCTGCTGGCGGTGGCGCTGCTACCAGCACTGCTAGCCACGGGTGCTTCTTCGTCTGATTTGCCTTTAGCGCGGGGCAATGCTTTCTCAATTTTGAGGGCATTGTCCTTAAAGACATAGCCGTTGTACTTCTCAATAATTTCATCGGCTTGCTCGTCGGTCTTGACGGTGACAAAACCGAATCCCCGACATTTTCCAGTCTTGCGATCGGTAATGACTTTCGTTGAGATCGAATCGCCAGCATCAGCAAACACAGCAGCTAGCTCTTGGCGGTCTATTTCTTTGGGTAAATTACCAACATACAGGCGAATAGACATGAACTGAAACCTCCAGACTTAGAATGAAATCAACTTGCACAATCCACTGCTCGGCCACGGGGTCAACTGGGATGCCCTCTTGCAACGAGAAACTCCCCTAGAACTAACCAACCTTTGCACCTTTTCGTAAACCTTGACAGTCCAGCTGACCTTAGCATTTTGCCGATCCAATATCCCTCGTCTCTCCTTTGTTGTCCGGAGGAGAGAAATTGGCGAGATTAAGTCACTGCGTAATTTTTGGGTCATCACTGGAGGCTTTAAGCCAAGCATTTTTTTCTGGAATAACCTTGCCAGAACTTGTGCCATTCTATAAGGTATCACGCCCTTATGCACCCAGCTCGTTAGTACGACAAATTTCACTCTTTTAGTTGATTTTGAAACAAACAATCTTATTGCTCAAACCTGCAATCTAGTCAACCCCGCCTTCTGTAACTGTAACAAAAACCAGCCGACAATTGCGGCTGGTTAAGCTTGCTGTGTTGGGAGGAAGAAAACATGACTTCAAGACAGATTAGCTGCACCTGCAACTGAAGTAGCATCCTAGGGCCTGTCTGAGTTCATGGGTTAACATTAATTAATGTTACACGAGCGGGGGCGATCGCGCAACTTTTCTTTACATTTGTCAAGTGGCAGGCGTCGTCCAAATCAAATAAGCAGCCCAAGCCACTGCTGCAAAAGCAATTAAAGTTAACCCAATGGGCTGATAATTCTTCGCCCTGCGATTATTCCGCGTGCAAATTTGCTCCACATCGATCCAGGGGGTTGCCCCGCGTCGCAGCCATCCCGTCACTGTAACCGTTTGCCCAGTCCAAGCGCCGGGTTGAGGGAACCCCGACCAGAAGTAGGCAAGGGGTCCCAAAAGCGAGTAATGATGGAGTTTAATCAATCCAGCAGGGCTGTGGAGCGTCAGATCTTGAGCTAACGCATTGCTGATACCGCGCCGACCGATGAGTTTACCGACTAGACGGACGGGGGTACTGTGGGGGGGTAAGCTGCGCTCAGAGCATTGTAATTCCAGCAAGTTTCGTTCAGTTTTCGCATTAGCTGCTGTAATTTCTGGAAAATAGCTGTTAATTCGCACTAATAAGTAAACGCCAAAGCAAATTAACCAGCAGGCGGCAAATAAGTAACCCAGCTTGTCTTGAGACAGCCAAACCAATTGCCAGATATACAACTCATAGCTAATTTTGCCAACAACCCACAGAACCCCCCGCAATGCTAACCCGCCTAAACAGCCGTAAGCTATGGCGCTAGGGAGTAACGGCCAGGCTTGGGCATTGTGCAACAGTTGTTGAGTTGTGGTTGTTGCCCATTGCTGAAGGTTGGTTTGAGTCCAGCGAAATGGAGTAGGGGGGGAGGGTAAATCGAGTTCGGGTTCGAGACGCCAAAAGCGCGCATAATGGGTGAGGCGGGAGAGGCGATCGCCTAAAAGGGGATGTCCCTTGAGGGCAACCAGCCAGCGACGGTAGGGGTTGCGTAAATCCCAGGCGAGCAGTTCTTCAAAGGTGCGATCGCTCGTTTGGGCTGAAAATAATAACGCTTGTTTGTAACTAACCGGCAGCAGCAAGTTGAAGCTTTCTAACAGCCAACGGGTAGATTTGTCTGCTTTTGGGCGGCCGTAATTGTCCTCAGAAACCGTATCAGCGACTCCCATCGCAATTTTAAGTAAAGCTCGAATTAGAGCATTGGGATGACCTGTAATGGCAACGGCTTCAGCATCGCTGTAGAATAAGCGCCAGCGCGATAGCCAAAGTAATGGGAACTGAAGTATCCAATAAATGCCATACATCAGGCTAGCGATTGTTGCGCCTAAGCCTTGAATGAGGTGAATCAAGAAAGGATGCTCGAAGCGATCGCTAGTTTTTTCGCTCCAGATCGAGGCTTGAATATAGAGTAAATAGGGGATTTGTAAAAGCAATACGCCCCAAGACATCACGGCAAAGTCCCAATGGGCAATTTGCCCCAGTTTCGTAGCATAAATTGCCGCAATTTCCTCTTCGCCTAACTGTTCTAAAAGTCCCTGACTGACGACAATACAAGCTGTTTTGGGTAAATGCCCGTAGGTAAAAATTAGGGGGGCTGGGTTCGGTAAAAGTTGCAGTTGCGGTACCGCTAACCGACGCTGGCGGCAATAACGCTGAAGCGTGCGAACGGCATCTGGACTGTAAGCACTTAGGGTTTCTAAGGGTAGGGGCTGCGATTCATAGAAGAATTTCAGCAACCCGGTTAAGATCCAAGGGAGTCCGATTGCCAGGATGACTAAGAGCGCGAGAAACAGTTGAGTTGGATCTTGGTAAAGAAAGCCGAGGGGGTTGACGAGGGGAAGGCGCAACAGCAAATCGTTAATTTTCGGCCCCCCATAGCGGAAGGTAAAGCGCATCCACCAGAATAGAGCGATCGCCGTGGCAATTTGTAGCCCCCACAACAGTTGCGGCGAGCCGACTAAGCTAATGTTTTGAGGTAAATTTCCCCAACGTTGCGCCCGTCCGGCTTGATGCCACTGACGATTTTGTTGGGAAAGCCCGGAAGGTTTGCGGGTTAAGGGAGGCTCTGAACTAGGTGGGGGGTTGCTGTCGAGTTGAAGGCGCGTTTCAGTTTCAGACCCTTGGGCTGAGAGATGTTCCGCAGTTAGAGCCGCACTTTCTGTTTTCGGCTGGCGCTTTAAAGAAAAGGCTCGTTTGGCTGGGGGAGAAGCTATCGGCACAAAACCCGTGACATTGGGCGTCTTTTGCGGGGATGCCGTTTGAGACAGTTTTTCTAATGTTTTATTAGCCCAAGTTGCTGAACGCGGATTTCTGCTGTGGATAAGCGTTTGGGCGATCGCGATCGCTTTTTCCCGATCTCCTACTTGAGCATAGGCGGTGACTAGACCGATTTGAGCGCGTTCAACCCGGCTTA
>JAAHGE010000014.1 GCA_010672635.1 Desertifilum sp. SIO1I2
TACGGTGAAAGCCAAGATTAAGGGGAAAGATTTAGAGTTTTCTACTTATAAACATCCTCTGTTTGACCGAGAAAGTCCGATTGTGATTGGCGGCGATTATGTCACCACGGAATCGGGGACGGGTTTAGTCCATACTGCACCCGGTCACGGTCAAGAAGATTTTATCGTAGGTCAGCGCTACGGTTTGCCAGTTCTCTCTCCGGTGGATGAGAATGGCGATTTTACGGCGGAAGCGGGTCCCTTTGCGGGATTGAATGTCCTTAAGGATGCTAACGGCGAGATTATTAAGGCGCTGACGGAAGCCAATTCTTTATTGAAGCAGGAGGCTTACGTCCATAAGTATCCCTATGACTGGCGGACGAAGAAACCGACGATTTTCCGGGCAACAGAGCAATGGTTTGCTAGCGTGGATGGCTTCCGGGAAGAGGCGATGAAGGCGATTTCGGAGGTGGAATGGATTCCGGCGCAAGGGGAAAACCGGATTACGGCGATGGTGTCGGAACGTTCGGATTGGTGTATTTCGCGCCAGCGGAGTTGGGGCGTACCGATTCCGGTATTTTATGATGAGGAAACTCACGAACCGCTGTTGAATGAGGAAACGATCGCGCACGTCCAAGCCATTATTGCTGAACAAGGTTCGGATGCGTGGTGGGAGTTGTCGGTTGAGGAATTGTTACCAGAGTCCTATCGCAATAATGGGAAGACCTATTATAAGGGCACCGATACGATGGATGTCTGGTTTGATTCGGGTTCTTCTTGGGCGGCAGTGGCGCAACAGCGTCCGGAATTAGGCTACCCGGTGGACATGTACCTGGAAGGGTCGGATCAACATCGGGGCTGGTTTCAGTCGAGTTTGCTCACTAGCGTGGCGACGAATGGTCATGCGCCTTATAAGACGGTTTTAACTCATGGCTTTGTGTTAGATGAACAAGGCCGGAAGATGAGTAAGTCTTTGGGGAATGTGGTCGATCCGATGGCGATTATTGAAGGTGGATCGAATCAGAAGACGGAACCGGCTTATGGTGCGGATGTGTTGCGCTTGTGGGTGTCGTCGGTAGACTATTCCTCGGATGTGCTGATTGGACAAAATATTATCAAGCAGTTGGGGGATGTGTACCGCAAGATTCGCAATACGGCGCGGTTCTTGTTGGGGAATTTGGAGGATTTCGATCCGGCTAAGGATGCGGTTCCCTACGAGCAGTTGCCGGATCTCGATAAGTATATGCTGCACCGGATAACGGAGGTGTTTGGGGAAGTGACGGAGGCGTTTGAGTCTTATCAGTTCTTCCGCTTTTTCCAAACGGTGCAGAATTTCTGCGTAATTGATTTGTCGAATTTCTATCTCGATATTGCCAAGGATCGGCTGTATATCAGTGCGGCGAATGCTCAACGGCGACGCAGTTGTCAGACGGTTTTGGCGATCGCACTGGAAAATCTAGCAAAGGCGATCGCGCCTGTCCTCTGTCACATGGCAGAAGATATCTGGCAGAATCTCCCCTATCCTACTCCCCACGCCTCGGTCTTTGCTGCCGGTTGGGTGCAACTCGATCCGCAATGGCATCAGCCAGAATTGGCGAAAACCTGGAAGCAATATCGCCAAGTACGCGGCGAAGTCAATAAGGTTCTCGAACAAGCTAGAACGGAGAAAACAATCGGTTCTTCCCTAGAGGCGAAGGTTCTCCTATACGTCTCTGATGAGCCGCTCAGAGACGCCTTAAACACGCTAATTGCCCCGGAAGCAACGGTGGAGACCGAAAAAGCCTCTACGCCAGCGCCGACGCCAGCAGAGCTAGCTAGCGAACCCTCAGCCGAAGTGCCGGTTCCCGAACCCGTAGAGGAGGCGTTACAAACCTCGGCGCAATATTTGGATCGGGCTTTGCGCTATATCTCCGAACTCCCGGAAATCTTGGGGGAAGGGTATAACCGCTATCAGAAACCGCTGATTAACGTTCTCTGGATCTTATTGGCGATCGCAGCTTTAAACTTTGGTTTATCGGTGGCAGAATCCGTTCTGAAATTACCCCTAGTGGGCTTCTTCTTCGAGATTGTTGGGATTGGCGTTTTCGGTTGGGGGGTTGCCCGTTATGGCTTGCAAGCCTCCACCCGTCAAGAGCTTTGGCAGAATGTCATGGCTGTTAAAACGCAGTATTTTGGAGACGATGCAGCTAAACCTGCACCTCGCACCACCCAACCTCAAGATGCAGTTCAACCCACTTCTGGGGAAACAGCCGTTCAACCTCAAGCCTCTGTAACGACTCCCTCCCTCACCCCTCCGGCGATCCTGACGAATGGGGTGGATGAGTTGCGCTATCTGTTCCTGGCTTCGCAGGTGGAGTTAGTAGATACCCCAACAGCAATTGAAGGATTGCAGCATCAGCTAAAATCTGAGGGGCTAGTAGTGGGTGTAACCAAGGCAGATGGACAAAAGTGCGATCGCTGCTGGAACTATTCTCCCTATGTGGGACAATCCTCAGAACATCCGGAAATCTGCGAGCGTTGCATTGCTGCACTAGCAGGGGAGTTTTAAAAGTGCTTTTCTAAGTGCTGAGTGCTGAGTAGGCTTTTCTGAGGGGGTTACGGAAATCTGTACTTTGTACTTTTTCCTTAACCCCAAACCAAAACTTTGCACTTGTGATTCTCCTGCTACTCGGAACTCGGTACTCGGAACTCGGTACTATTCCCCTACTCCAACTCTGCAAGATTCACTTTAACTTTTTGCTCCTTTTTACCTGCAATCAGTTCAAGTTTGTGTAGCGTTTCTTGAGTTAAACGTTGAAAGGCTCTGCCACCTGCTGAACCGGGGTGTGCCAAAACAACAGGCATCCCGCTATCTACAGCTTTAGAGACATTGACATCGGCAGGAATGCGCGTGCTAAAAATTTTGGCAGCGCTATAATCTTCCGTGACGCGATTCATAACTTGGCGGTAGTAGCGATTCATTAATCCGCCTGCCATTGTGAAGACAATGCCTAACATTTCAATGTTCAAAGGATTAGTGTCTTTATGGACTTCTCGCAACCGGGCTAGCCGTCTTTCGAGTAACTGAATCCCAATCAGCGATAGCGGTTCGGGTTTAGCCGAGGCGCGCACAGCATCGCCATCGCCCAGATCGCAGGTGGCGGCATGGACCTTCGCTCCGGTGGCCTTGAGCGCAGCCTCGGCGTCTTGCACACCCTGGGCGCCGCGCGCGCAGATCGATACCGCCGCNTTGATTGGATCGATTATCCTTTCAATTACTGCTAGCTTAATCAACCGCTTGATCTTGCCAGAAGCAACCCATTAAATCCAGTTAGTTCAAAACAGCTTAGGTTTTAGGGCAGGGTAAACCTGCCTTTTGTGTAGTTCTATCTTCAGCCAGGTGCGAATGGTGACAGTTTGGCTTTAAGATAAACTCGTCAGTTTCTGTTAAATAGTCAGGATGGATTTTAGTCAAATCTTACTGGAAAAGAATCAACTTATTATCGATCGATGGGTAGAAGCCGTTTATGAAGATCGAGAGATTGAGGCAACGCAGGAGCTGACGTTTAAGGCAGTACGCGACAGTTTACCCGATGTGTTGAAGGCGTTGGCAACGGTACTTTCAGAGTCGGAAGTGAATGATTTAAAAACCTTGGTCAGTGCCAGTTTAGAACATGGGAGAATTCGTGCTGAACAGGGGTTTGAACCTGCTGAAATTGCTCAAGAATATCGCTTGCTGCGTTCGGTAGTTTTTTCGACCTTAGAACCTGATTTGCTTCAAGGTTCTCCCAAGGAAATGTTGCGGGCGGTGCGGTTAATTGATGCGGTGATTGACGAGGCGATCGCTCGGTGCTTTGATAGTTATACGCAGGGTCGTTTATTAGAACTCAAGCAACTGCAAAAGCAGCTTAGTTTAACCAATCAGGAGTTAACCCGTTTAGTTCGCGCCAGTCGAGATAATATTTCTCAGTTAGCGCACGAACTTAAAACTCCCTTGACATCAATCATTGGTTATGCAGATCTGTTTCTCCGCCAACAGCGCGATCGCGAACCGAGTGTTAAAGATAATACTGCAAATTTTGAAAGTATTGAACGCGTTTTGCGAAGTGGGAGATTGCTACTGCACCTGATTAATGATGCTTTAGAAATCTCGCGCTACGATGCGGGTAAAATGAAGCTGCAACTGGTACCAACCGATACCCGCGAGTTAATTGACTCGGTTGTGGAGATTGTGGAGCCTTTAATTCGCGAAAAAGAGCTATCTTTAATTGTAGATTGCGATCGCGCACCCCTCACCGTTATCACCGATCCGTTGCGCGTTCAACAAATTCTCACCAACCTCCTAAGTAACGCCATCCGCTATACTGAAACAGGTACAATTCGCCTAGAATGCTGGACGCCATCTGAGTCCGATTGGATTGTTGCAATTACCGATAGTGGGATTGGAATTTCAGACGAAGATCAAAAACAGATATTCGATCCCTATTTTCGGGCTTCTCAAGAATCCAGCTTACCCAAAATTGAAGGAACGGGTTTAGGTTTGGCAATTGTTTCTCGCGTTGTAAAGTTAATGCAAGGTGAAATTCAAGTCGTTTCTCAACCTGGAAAAGGTTCTACCTTTCGGATTATTCTACCCTTAGAAATCTTATCAACTTCTCCATGAAATTCTTAGGAATCGATTTAGGATGGTATTCAGGTGCCAGTGGTTTGTGTTGCTTGAACTGGCAGAAAGACCATTTAGAATTACTAGAATTAAGCCGCCAGGAAAGCATAACTGATATTTTAGCTTGGGTCGATGCGATCGCGCCTGCTCCTCAACCTGCTATTATCGCTGTAGACGCCCCCACTCGGATCGCTAATCCAACAGGAATGCGCCTCGCAGATAAACAGACCCATCAACATTTTGGACGCTATCATGCTGGGTGCTATCCTGCAAATCTCAGCCGTCCCTTTGCCCAAAAAACAATTAGTTTTGGTCTAAGTTTAGAAGCACGCGGATTCCTCCATGCTCCGAGTTTAGCATCTTACAAACTCGAAAACTCACCCCCCGGACGCTATCAAATTGAAGTCTTTCCCCATCCCGCAACCATTAACTTATTTAATCTCAATCAGATTTTGAAATATAAAAAAGGGAAGCTTACAGAACGTCGTGCAGAATTGATTAAACTTCGTGATTATATTCAAAAAATTTTACCTAGCTTAGAACCCGCTTTAACTATAGAAAGTTTACCAGAAATTCCCCAAACCGGAATAGCCTTAAAAGCCATTGAAGATAAGCTAGATAGCCTCATCTGTGCTTACATCGCGGCTTACTGGTGGTATTGGGGAACTACCCAAAACCTAGTATTAGGCGAACCAACTGAAGGTTATATTATCGTTCCCTTACCGCCTCAAACATTAGACCCTCTCTTCCTAGAAAAAACACCTGAAACCGCAATTTACAAGTAGGTTGGGTCAAGCCCTACACAACTCAGCATCTTGTAGAATTATGTTGGGTTACTATCATTAGTCATCATCCGTAAATAGTCAGTTTACCTCGCCGGAATTTCTGGCAATATAACCATCGAGATAAAATAACTTTCCGCATCGTGAAACTGCTCTACCGATGATACGATTTTCAAATCATCTTTTTCTCTAAAGACTGCTCTATTTTAAACTTGATTCCCCCTGTCTACTTACGAACCCTCTATTTCAATAGACTGCCTTTTGCTATAAAAAAGCTTCCCCATATTTGAGGAAGCCTAAAATTTCAAGACAAAACCTTAAACTTTGAGCAATTCAATGGGAAGGCGTTTGAAACTTAAACGTTCGTTTTCCACATCCACAAACACGGTATCGCCTTCACTAAACTCGCTGCGGAGAATTGATTTAGCAATCTGCGTTTCTAACTCGCGTTGAATTGCCCGCTTCAGGGGACGCGCCCCATAAACCGGATCGTAACCCACCTCTGCTAGGAAGTCTAACGCCGCATCGGACAGTTTAAGCGACATCTTGCGTTCGGCTAACCGCTGGCTGAGGCGTTCGGTTTGCAACTTGACGATTTCTCGCAGTTCCTCCTTCTTCAAACCGTGGAAGATAATAATTTCATCAATCCGGTTGAGAAATTCTGGTCGGAAACTGCTTCGCAATGCATCCATCACCCGACTTCGCATTTCCTCGTACATCGAGTCATCGCCAGCCACATCTAGGATATATTGCGACCCGATATTACTAGTCATGATGATAATTGAGTTTTTAAAGTCTACCGTATGCCCTTGAGCATCCGTGACCCGACCATCGTCGAGAATTTGCAGCATGACGTTAAATACATCGGGATGCGCTTTCTCAATTTCATCAAACAGAATCACCGAATAGGGACGGCGGCGAATGGCTTCGGTAAGTTGTCCGCCTTCGTCATACCCTACATATCCCGGAGGCGCGCCAATTAACCGAGATACGGTGTGTTTTTCCATATATTCCGACATATCGATTCGCACCATTGCGTCTTCGGTGTCGAACATATAGGCGGCTAGCGCTTTGGCGAGTTCAGTTTTACCCACCCCCGTAGGGCCGAGGAAGATAAAACTGGCCACCGGACGGTTGGGGTCAGCTAACCCGGCGCGAGACCGTTGAATGGCATCAGCGACGGCGGTAACGGCTTCTTGTTGACCGATAACCCGCTGGTGGAGTTCGTCTTCGAGGTGCAGCAGTTTTTGCATCTCGGATTCGACTAACTTGCTAATGGGGATACCCGTCCACTTAGAAATGATTTCGGCGATATCGGCTTCGGTGACTTCTTCGCGCAACAGAGATTTACCACTGGTTTGCGTTTCCAAAAGGCGATTTTCTACGGTTTGCAGGCGTTTTTGCAATTCGGTGAGTTTGCCATATTTCAACTCGGCGGCGCGGTTGAGGTCGTAGTTGCGTTCGGCTTGTTGAATTTCGAGGTTGATGCGATCGCTTTCTTCTTTGATCGTTTGAATTTCAACAATGATATCTTTTTCCGATTGCCATTGGGCGTTGAGGGCGCGTTGAGATTCTTTGAGGTCTGCAAGTTCTCTTTCGATGCGTTCGAGGCGTTCTCTAGAGGCGGGGTCGCTTTCTTTTTGCAGAGAAAGGCGTTCCATTTCCAGTTGCAGGATTTTCCGGTCAATTTCGTCGAGTTCTTCCGGTTTGGAGGTAATTTCCATTTTCAACCGGGCGGCGGCTTCGTCTACAAGGTCGATGGCTTTATCGGGGAGAAAGCGATCGCTAATATAACGAGTAGAAAGGGTAGCGGCCGCCACCAGGGCCGAGTCGGAAATTTTGACCCCGTGGTGAACTTCGTAGCGTTCTTTTAATCCGCGCAAAATTGAGATAGTATCGGCAACGCTAGGTTGATCGACAAACACTTGTTGGAAACGACGCTCTAAGGCGGCATCCTTTTCAATATACTTGCGATACTCGTCTAGGGTGGTGGCCCCAATGCAGCGCAACTCGCCACGGGCTAGCATGGGTTTAAGCAAGTTTCCGGCGTCCATTGCCCCCTGGGTGGCTCCTGCACCGACGACGGTGTGAATTTCGTCAATAAACAGGATAATGTTGCCTTTGGAGTCTGTGACTTCTTTAAGCACCGCTTTCAGGCGTTCTTCAAATTCGCCTCGGTACTTGGCCCCAGCAATTAAGGCCCCCATGTCTAGGGCAATGAGCTTGCGGTCTTTGAGCGATTGGGGTACGTCGCCTGCTAGAATGCGTTGTGCAAGACCTTCTGCGATCGCCGTTTTCCCTACCCCTGGTTCGCCAATTAAAACGGGGTTATTCTTAGTTCGCCGCGAGAGAATTTGCACGGTTCGGCGAATTTCATCATCCCGTCCGATTACCGGGTCGAGTTTCCCTTCTCTGGCGGCTTCGGTCAGGTCGCGGCCGTATTTTTCCAGCGCTTCATATTTGCCTTCTGGATTTTGGTCTGTCACTTTCTGACTCCCTCGAATTTGGGAAATGATATTTTTCAGCTTGCTCTCATCTAGTTTAAATTCTTGGTAAAGCGATTTGCCGAAGCGGTCGTCTTTACAAAAAGCCAGCACCAGATGCTCAATCGAGATAAAATCGTCGCCATACTCTTTACGATACGCTTCTGCTCGGTCTAAAAGGGCATCTAGGGAACGACCGAGATAAACAGACCCACCTGTATTCGAGATTTTAGGCTGTCGGTTGATAAACTCTTCGGTTCTTTCGCGCAGGCGTTGCAAGTTCGCCCCGGCTTTGGTCAAAATACTGCCAGCCAGTCCATCCTGTTCTAACAGCGACTTCATCAGGTGTTCGCTTTCGAGTTGCTGTTGTTGGGCGCTTTTTACCATATCGGGAAGCCGCGAAATCGCTTCCCAGGTTTTTTCTGTAAATTGATTGGGATTAGTGGGTTGCATTTCCTAGTATTCCTGATAAAGATTTGTCTAGATTTTCATAGCAAGACAAAAACAGCGATGAGGTTGGCTCACTGTTTGATGGCTCTATCCATATTTTAGGAATAGGAGCGATCGCATCGGTTCGGTGTTTGCGACTTCTTCTCTAGGTATAGCCGTCCAAAGAGGATGGGGAGATGGGGAGGTGGGGGGATGGGGAGATGGGGGGATGGGGAGAAAGAATAGAAGTTTTCTAATAACTCCACACTCGTTTCCCCACTCAGCACTCTATTCCCACTCAGCACTCAGCACTTTACACTCAGCACTCAATTATCCGCAGTCCATCGCCAGTTGGGGTGGTTCCACTCGTAGATACCTTGGATTTCGTATTCTGCACCGTTCTCGAAGCGGACGAGGCAATTGGTGTAGGTATAATCTTCGTCTGAGGATTCGTAGAGTCCTACTACGGTACAGGGAAACCATTCTAGAGCTTCTGTATCGCCCTTTTGCACCCATTCCCATAAAGCGTTGCAGACTTCGATGCGAGAACCCACTTTTAGCTTCAGACCGACTTCGGCGTCTTGGTCGTAGTATTTGGCAAGATGAATGGGTTTAACGCGGTTGAGCCACTGGGGGCCATAGCGATCGCGAATAAATTGTACCGAACCGGAGTCGCGATTGTGCAGCCAGTCGTTCAAAAGTTTGGCTTTCCAAGGACGGTTAAGGCGGTCTTGTTCTTTGGCAAACTGAAGTAAGGCTTGACGTTCTTCAGAGGTCAGTTCGTCCAGGGGGTTTATTCCTCGCTGCGGACTGCATAATTGAGCAGACTGGAGTAATTGACCCGCAATTTCTAGCAGAATTTGCTTTTGCTGTTCTGTCAAGGGGCAATTTTCAGCTTCGCATTGATTAAAAGCGGCGCTCAGGGCTGCTTCGATCTCAGCGTCAGATGTCATAATTTAGGATGCTGGAGTTAGATGAAATACTCTTTTCTCTCAAACAAGCAACCGAGGTTAACTTTTTATTATGCCAGCTTTCGGACAGTCCGTCTCTGATTAAATATAACTAGGGCTGAGCAGCCTAGTTTTCTTGACCCGCAGCAAAGCGCAATCAATGTAGTGCATATAGAAGGCCTAAGCCAAGTATGGCTTAAGCCTTGAGAGAATTTATAAAATTTGAACTTCTAGACGTTCTCTACCTCAGACCGTTTTGATGAAGGGTTTAACCTTCCCCTGGTAGAAACGAAGTGGAGGAAGCGACAAAAACTCCACAACCGTCTATGGTCCTATCTTGCACTGTTTGCATCCCTGCCGTCGCTCTCCTTCGGGACGCAACACTGAAGCACAACGGTGAAACCTTCATCCAGTGCGTGTTTGCTATGTTTCTACTTTAAGGCTTTGAGCAGGTAAGATTGCCTATCTAGAGTTGGACGTTCAGCTATTCCTTTAAGGGGGATTATTGCAGAAATGGAATCTTCCTTTAGCTAGTGTTGCTCGCTACTTGCCTAGTTAACAATGCTGGCGTTGCTGATGTTGCTGACGGTTAAAGGCTTTTTGCTCTTCTGTGAGAACGGCGTACTCTATGGGCGGACGCATATCCCATTCGACTTGAGCTAAGGTTAACAAACTCCCACTGATAATAATACCTGCGATCAGGAATTGCCAAGCCATGCAATAGTGGAGAGTTTTGATACTCACCAGATGAACCACGCCAATGACAATCAAAGCGCGGGATTGAATGCTAATACCCGTGCAAAGATAACCTAGGGCGCTAATTCCAAGCCATAAAGGACAGAGGTTGAGGAGAATCATTCCCCAATTGAGGAAAATTCCTAAGTCGGTGAGTAGTGCCCCGCTTAGAATTAAGGCAGCCCACAGGTAAACTAACCATAACAGGCGCTCTACTTGTGCCCAAAAGGTGGTTAAATACACCATAGCGATCGCGCCGATGGAGGTCAACGCCGACCAAATAACGGCTTGTAAAGTCCAACTTAGCGGCAGGAATTGCGCGACAGCAAACATGACTAGAGTCATTAAAGCCCACAGGACAAAAACTTGGTCGATGCGGGTGTAAATTGCTGAAAATAGGGTAGTGTTGCGGAATTTCCAACAGACTTGCCAGGAACCTTGTAAGTCTTGAATATCAAGGATATCTTGCTTGGGTCGAATAATTGGCGGGTGAGAAGCTTTCATCAATGGAGAAAGGGAATATAGCAAAGTGCTAAGTGCTTTAGCTTGGTTTGCAAGCTACAGCACACCGCTACACACCAAGCTAAAGCACTTAGCACTTTGCTATATTCCCTTTCTCCATTGAGAAGCTTTCATCAATGGAGAAAGGGAATAANTACAGATTAACCAAGATTTACAAACTCAGGGATTCTGGAACATTGAAATTGAATATATTACCAAAAAAGGTAATACATTTTGGGGAAGCCTTGCCGCCAAACCCATCCAAGTAGGCGAACAAACCCTGAATCTTGTGAGAGTCACCGATATTAGCGATCGCAAATGCTCGGAACTTGCCCTGCAACAAGCCAAAGAAGCCGCCGAAATTGCCAGCAATTCCAAAAGCACCTTTCTGGCGAATATGAGCCACGAATTAAGAACGCCCCTGAATGCTATTTTAGGCTTTGCTCAAATTCTCAACCGCGACTCCAACCTCACCCCCCAAGTCCAAGAATACTTGCAAATTATTCACCGCAGTGGCGATCATCTACTCAGTCTGATTAACGATGTCCTCGATTTATCTAAAATTGAAGCTGGACGTACCACCCTCGAAACCAGCAGTTTTGATTTACACACCATGTTGCGATCGCTCTGGGAAATGTTGAGAGAGCGAGCAGAAAACCGAGGACTCTACCTGGCTTTAACGATCGCTGATGAAGTCCCGCAATATATTGAAGCCGATGAAAGCAAACTCCGGCAAGTGCTGATCAACCTATTGGGAAATGCCATTAAATTTACCCCTCGCGGTAGCGTCACTCTCCGCGTTCAAGCGATCGCTTCTTCTCCTCGTAGCGTGCGCTTAAGATTTGCCGTCATTGATACCGGAATTGGCATTGCTGCCCAAGATTTAGAGACGATTTTTGAGGCTTTTGTTCAAGCCAGTTCGGGAAAAAAAATGTCTCAAGGAACGGGTTTAGGATTGACCATTAGCCGCAAGTTTGTGGAACTGATGGGAGGGCAGCTATCGGTTAGCAGCCAAGAGTCTCAAGGGAGTACCTTCGCCTTTGAGATTCCGGTTAGTTTAGCGTGCGACGTTGCTTCGCTCTCTCCTCAAACTCGCCAACCAACAGCCTTAGCCCCCGATCAACCCGCCTATCGCCTATTGGTTGTGGACGATAATGCTGAAAACCGCTTCCTATTGGTCAAGATTCTCCAGGATTTGGGATTTCAAGTCAATCAAGCCAGTAGCGGATCGGAAGCATTAGCACTTTGGGAAAGTTGGCAACCCGATCTCATCTGGATGGATATTCGGATGCCGGATCTCGATGGCTACGAGGTTACGCAAAGGATTCGCTCAACTCCCAAGGGTCAATCTGCGATTATTGTGGCGCTAACGGCTCAGGCTTCTGTGAGCGATCGCTCATCGGCCTTAGCGTCGGGTTGCAACGATTATCTCACCAAACCCATTCAGGATCGTGTCGTCTTTGCCAAGCTGACTGAATATTTGGGGGTGCGCTACGTGTATGCTGACGAGGACTCTAGTATAGGGGGAGTCATCTCGCAACTCGAAACAACTCCCTTAAATGCTGCCAGTCTGGGGGCGATGTCTGCTGAATGGCTTGATGAACTCTATCAAGCTAGCCGCCTCTGCGATTATGAGGTAGTTTTGCAGCTTTTAGAACAGATTCCCGATTCAGAGTCATCGTTGCGTCACGCTCTAGAAGGTCTGGCTAATAGTTTTCAGTTTAAGGCGATCGCGAATTTGATTAGCGACTATCGGAATTTGACGTAGCGTCAAGAGGGTGGGGGGAAGTGAGTTCCGAGTTCCGAGTTCCGAGTTCCGAGTGGGAAGAGGATGGGGAGATGGGGAGATGGGGAGATGGGGGAAAGTTGTTCTAGATACTTACTCAGAACTCAGTAACCCACTCAGCACTCAGCACTTTACACTCAGCACTCAGAAACCCACTCAGCACTCAGCACTCACTAACCCACTCGGAACTTTGCACTAAAAAATTGATGATTTTTAACATTCACAAGAGTGGCTGGAGTGTGGAGATCTGCCAGTGGGTTAAGGAAGAGGAGATTCAGCGATCGCGCTCAGGTATTTGTACTCAAGATAGAGGGCGATCGCCCCTAAACTCAAGGGTTGCTAGCGCTGAATTCGTCAGGTTTTGATTTTTTGTCTTTTGTTCCAATTTTTATAAAAAGCGGACTCTAAATATAAAAAAAACTCCTTCTAGCGTTCTTGTAAGGATTTGAAAAGAATAAAACTCAAAAAACTATCAAATTCGCTGAAATAAGCTAAATTACGCCTAATTCTATATTGTCCGCCCCTTTCATTCCGCCAGCAGTTCGTCAATAATGCGATTGGAAAGACAAAACCCTCTAGACCCTCAGATTTAAAACGCAACGATAGGAGAACCCAGCGTGAAACTTTCAGTTTATGGAAAAGGCGGCATCGGCAAATCCACAACCAGTTGCAACATCTCCGCAGCCTTAGCCAAACGCGGTAAAAAAGTCCTGCAAATTGGTTGCGACCCCAAACACGACAGCACCTTTACCCTAACCGGCTTTTTAATCCCCACCATCATTGACACCCTTCAGGAAAAGGACTACCACTACGAAGATGTCTGGCCCGAAGATGTGATCTACAAAGGCTATGCTGGCGTTGATTGCGTTGAAGCAGGCGGTCCTCCTGCCGGTGCAGGCTGTGGCGGCTATGTCGTCGGCGAAACCGTCAAACTCCTCAAAGAACTGAATGCCTTCGACGAATACGACGTAATCCTATTTGATGTCCTCGGTGACGTAGTGTGCGGCGGATTTGCGGCCCCCCTGAACTACTCCGACTACTGCATGATTGTCACCGATAACGGCTTTGATGCCCTATTTGCAGCCAACCGCATTGCCGCATCCGTGCGCGAAAAAGCCCGGACTCACCCCTTGCGCCTCGCCGGGTTAATTGGCAACCGCACCTCCAAACGGGACTTAATCGACAAATACATCGAAGCCGTTCCCATGCCTGTTTTAGAAATTTTGCCCCTGATTGAAGATATCCGCGTTTCCCGCGTCAAAGGTAAAACCATCTTTGAAATGGCCGAAACCGATCCTTCCCTGCTGCCAGTTTGCGACTATTACCTCAATATTGCCGATCAAATTCTTTCGCGTCCTGAAGGCGTCGTCCCTCAAGATGCCCCCGATCGCGATTTATTCTCCTTATTATCCGACTTTTACCTCAATCCTCCCCAAACGGCCGCCAAGACTCAAGAAGAAGAACTCGATTTAATGATGGTTTAGGGATAGATCCGCCATTTCTCCTCTGTTGCCGATGTGCGAAAGGCAGTATCATCGCACTGATTGTGCCTTGATGTTGGTTCTATTAGCACGGATGTAACGGAATCGTGAATATGGCTTTCTTTGATAACTTTACGGCTGCCATTCGGCAAAAGTGGCTGGACTACTACCAAACCAATCGTCCCTGGTTGATTTTGCAAATGGAAGTCCGTTCGGAAGTAACGCCCGATGGCGGCCGGCGACCTGTATCTTCCCTGTTACTGGGGGTTGTGAACGCCCTAGAACCGAAACTAGGGAACCTGATGGTGCCGTTCTTCAAACTCAACTCAGACGAAGACGCGCTAGTAGAAGTCTTGGGGTTAAACTTCGACCCCGAAAAAGAACTCAATAAACAATCCTCTGTCCCCGTCAGTTCTATATCAACATCTGAAAACGAAACGCGTCTATTACCTGATTCCCAGGAATCCAATGACTTTTAGTGGAGACACCATTTTTCTATGACTGTTGCACAAGAACCACAAGCACTCACCTTTGAATGCGAAACTGGCAATTATCATACCTTTTGTCCAATTAGCTGCGTGGCTTGGCTGTACCAAAAGATTGAAGATAGCTTCTTTTTGGTGATTGGAACCAAAACCTGCGGCTACTTCCTCCAGAATGCGATGGGGGTGATGATTTTTGCCGAACCGCGCTATGCAATGGCGGAGTTGGAAGAGGGGGATATTTCCGCGCAACTCAACGATTATGAAGAGTTGAAGCGGCTGTGCTTGCAGATTAAGCGCGATCGCAATCCTAGCGTGATCGTTTGGATCGGCACCTGCACCACCGAGATCATTAAAATGGATTTGGAAGGCCTAGCCCCCAAACTTGAAGGCGAACTCGGTATCCCCATTGTGGTTGCGCGTGCCAACGGTCTAGATTATGCCTTTACCCAAGGGGAAGATACCGTACTCGCAGCAATGGCGGCCCGGTGTCCCAGTCAGACCCCGGTTGCAGAAGGCGAGAAGAGCGATCGCAATGCTATTCAAAAACTGCTGAACTTCGGTAAAAAGAAAGAAGAAGTCGTTCAGGAAGAATCGGAATATCGCGATCATCCCCCGCTGGTGTTATTCGGTTCTTTGCCCGATCCGGTGGTGACGCAACTCACCCTAGAGTTGAAGAAGCAAGGGATCAAGGTCTCCGGTTGGCTACCTGCCAAGCGCTATACAGAGTTACCCGTTATCGAAGAAGGGTATTATGTGGCGGGGGTGAATCCCTTTTTATCGCGAACTGCAACCACATTAATGCGCCGTCGCAAGTGCAAGTTAATTGGCGCGCCGTTCCCCATTGGCCCCGATGGAACTCGCGCTTGGATTGAAAAGATTTGTTCGGTGTTCAATATTGAACCCCAAGGTTTAGCCGAACGCGAACAGCAAATTTGGGAGAGTTTAGAAGACTATCTCCAGATTATTCGCGGCAAGACGGTATTCTTCATGGGCGATAATTTACTGGAAATCTCCCAAGCCCGGTTCTTAATTCGCTGCGGGATGATTGTCCCAGAAATTGGCATTCCCTATATGGATAAGCGCTACCAGGGTGCAGAGTTGGCGCTACTCGAAAAAACCTGCCAAGAAATGGGAACGCCCCTGCCAAAAATTATCGAAAAACCCGATAATTACAATCAATTGCAACGCATTCACGAAATGCAGCCCGATTTGGTGATTACCGGGATGGCCCATGCAAACCCCTTAGAGGCGCGGGGAATTAATACTAAGTGGTCGGTTGAGTTCACCTTTGCTCAAATCCACGGTTTCACTAATGCCCGCGATATCCTAGAGTTGGTCACGCGCCCCCTACGCCGCAACAATTCTCTTAAGGATCTCGGTTGGGATAAGTTGGTTAAAGAAGACGCCAAGGTCTAAAACAGTCGATCGTTAAAAAGACGGTTGATAGCTAATGTTGTCAACTGTCTTTTTTTGTATCGCAAAGTATCTACTCAGCACGCTGCTACACAAAAGCTAAAACTCAACCCTCTTCATTGTTCGCCCTGAAACTCCTTTAGAAGTCTCTCAATTAGCTGAGGAGAAGCTCGAAATGTTGTTTGCTGCAATTGGGCGATCGCTTCTCGTTCTCCTACATCCAAGTCATTTAAAGCCCTGTCAATCTCTTCGGTAACAGATTGGATTTCTAACCAATTAGGTGGGTAAGCCATCCAACGTTTGACAACTACTGGTGCATCTGAATTGAGTAACTCGGTACAAACACTTTGAGGAATAATAACCCGCCCATACAGTTGCGGTAATAGCTCAACTAGATTGATTAACAGAAGGTAGCACAAGGGCGATGTATCTGAAACAACAATCATACAGGTCTCAACTTGCCCTCTTCCTCTAAGTGCTGCATAGTCAGCATATCTTGCTCAAAATCGGCTTCGTCATAATTAAGATATACCCCTTTAGCCTTCAGGAAAGCATCGGCATCCAGTCGGGTTGATAAACCCAGTAACTCTCGCACCTTGCCTGTACTCATTGCCCCTTCTCGATAGGCTTCAACTACCACAATTTCTAGTAGTTTTCGCTCTAGATCGCCCCATTTTGCCTGTAAATCGCGGGCAACCCCGTCAGGAATTTGAATTTGAATTTCCATAAACACGCGCCCTAGTTGCCTCTATCCTTTCATTACTAAGAATAAACCCCAAGTCTGGCTTGGGGCTAAAGACGCAGTTAGGAGGTATCTTGAAATCCAAAGTTATCTGCGATTTTGGGTTGGCCTCTAGAGATTTAACAAGTTCTTAATCTCTTGGGTGAGTTAGGTGTCGAAACATACAAAAAGCGATCGCCCTCAGAAATCCTCAAGCCTCCTGGTGTTTAATTCAATAACCCCAAATCTTGGAGGATCGAGACATGAACCTTCAGCAAATGGAACTCTATCAACGCATTCAGGATTTTGCCTTAGACGAACCAACGGCGACGTATCCGTTTAGCCGGCGGCTAGCCAGGGAAAATCAGTGGAGTGCAGAGTATACGCAAAGGGCGATCGCAGAATATAAGAAATTCGCCTTTCTCGCGGTTGCAGCAGGACACCCTGTTTCACCCCCCAAACCTATCGACCAAGTTTGGCATCTCCACCTGATTTACACGCGTTCCTACTGGGGGGAATTTTGTCCCAAAATTCTCCAAAAAGACTTTCATCACGAACCCTCCCAAGGTGGACGCTGTGAGGTTGATAAGTTTGCAAACTGGTACGATCGCACCTTAAATAGCTATCAGGCTTTCTTTGGCGAAACACCCCCGACGGATATCTGGACTGTATGCCCATCTCCCCAGAAAAAGCGGAGTTTTGCCGGAAAATTCCCGCTTGGGGTGGGGCTTTTTGCGATCGCCTTTACCCTCACCGCCTGTCAGCCTAATACAGGTATCCCCATCTTAAATGATGCCCTCAACCTCACCGGCCCGGAGTTTTTGTTACTTTATATTGGGGTTGCCAGTCTAGCGTTTGCTGTAGCCTGGGTATGGCGCTGGTTATGGATACATTTACATTTGTCGCAACCTGTTCCTAACCTCGATCCTTACGAAATCGCTTATCTAGCCCAGGGACATCAACGAACGGTGGAGACTGCGATCGCGCATTTGGTGCAACAAGGATATCTCAAAGTTGATCGCGATCGCAAATGCCTAGAAGTTGAACAAGACTTACCTGAAAATAGCCATCCTTTAGAACAACGGATCGTAGAACTTACCCGCGAACAGGGTAAAATTTGGTATATTCGATCCCAATCAAGACAGGCAACCGATGCGATCGCCCAACGTCTTGAAAACCTAGGCTTGATTTTTAGCGCAGAACGGGCAACTGCGATCGCCTTTACCTCCGTCATTCCCATCGGCCTTACCTTACTCTTTGGCGTGAGTAAAATCTTTATCGGCCTTGTACGGTCTAGACCCGTCGGTTACTTAACGGTGTTATGCTTCCTGACACTCATTATCGGCATATTTTTCCTAACGCTTCCCCTCACTCGGCGTCCTTCCGGCGACACCCTATTAGAAACTATCAGAACCCAATACGCCGCTAACCCCGAACCAGAACTCCTAGGCGTTGCTCTCACAGGCCCTGTATCCTTAGCCAATACCCAATCAGACTTATTTTTCTTGTTTCTACCTCCCGCTTATCCTTCTTCTAGTCGTTACAGCAGCAGTAGCAGCAGTTGCGGAGGCGGAGGCTGTGGTGGTGGAGGCTGCGGTGGCGGTTGCGGAGGCTGTGGTGGCTGTGGCGGTTAACCCAATTTAAGAAACAACTTTAGGGGTTCAGGCCCCTTTTTTTGGGCCTTATCTGCGATCGCAAAACCTAACGGATGGCCGAGAAACTATCCTCATCTTGCTTGTTAAGCTGAAAACTGTATACTTTTGTGAAATGTTAAGAAAACTATTTTGACAT
Organism: Desertifilum sp. SIO1I2; assembly: GCA_010672635.1. Classification (GTDB taxonomy): domain Bacteria; phylum Cyanobacteriota; class Cyanobacteriia; order Cyanobacteriales; family Desertifilaceae; genus Desertifilum. Next base: position 18,179 of record JAAHGE010000014.1, read on the forward strand.
CCAGGAGGAAAGATGTATATCGTACAAATCGCCTCAGAATGCGCCCCTGTAATTAAAGCAGGAGGTTTAGGCGACGTTGTTTATGGCTTAAGCCGAGAACTAGAGAACCGGGGAAACACCGTTGAACTGATTCTCCCCAAATACGACTGCATGAGATACGACCATATCTGGGGGCTGCATGAGGCCTATCGCGATTTGTGGGTACCCTGGTACGATGGTGAGGTTCACTGCTCGGTCTATTGCGGTTGGGTTCATGGTCGAGTGTGCTTCTTTATTGAACCCCACAGTCAAGACAACTTCTTCAATCGGGGTTGTTATTATGGTTGCGATGACGATACCCTGCGTTTTGCCTTCTTCAGCAAAGCCGCATTAGAATTCCTCCTCAAAAGCAATAAGCGCCCGGATGTTATCCATTGTCACGACTGGCAAACTGGATTAGTCCCCGTTCTGCTGTACGAAATTTACCAGTATCACGGGATGAGCAATCAGCGGGTTTGCTATACCATCCACAACTTCAAGCATCAAGGGATTACGGGTAAGGAAATTCTGACGGCTACAGGGCTGCATCGATCCGAATATTATTTCCAATATCATGTTTTGCGGGATAACTTCAACCCCTTCGCCCTCAACCTGATGAAAGGGGCCATTGTTTACTCCAACTACGTCACCACCGTTTCCCCGCATCACGCCTGGGAAGCGCATCACGGCACCTTTGGCTACGGGTTGGGACATACCCTACACTTACATCAAAGCAAGTTTAAAGGGGTTCTCAATGGCATTGACTGCGATTTCTGGAACCCAGAAGTTGACCGCTATATCCCCCATCACTTTACGGCTAAAGATTTAGAAGGAAAAGCCAAGAATAAACAGGCGTTGCGCGAACGGCTGTTACTGCGCGAAGGAGATAAACCCTTGCTTGCCTTTATTGGGCGGTTGGATGACCAAAAAGGGGTGCATTTAGTCCACCATGCCATTTATCATGCTTTGCAAAGAGGGGCGCAATTTGTCCTCCTGGGTTCGGCGACGGAACGCAGTATTAACGAGCATTTTTGGCACGAGAAGCAATTCCTCAACGATAACCCTGACGTGCATTTAGAAATTGGGTTTAATGAGGAACTTTCCCATCTGATTTATGCAGGGGCGGATATGATTGTGGTTCCCAGTAACTTTGAACCGTGCGGGTTAACGCAGATGATTGGTTTGAAGTATGGAACCGTGCCCATTGTCCGGGGGGTTGGCGGTTTGGTGAATACGGTGTTTGACTACGACTACGACACCGACCATTTACCCGAACAGCGCAACGGGTTTGTGTTCTACCAATCCGATTATTCTGCCCTAGAGTCGGCGATGAATCGGGCGATTGACTTGTGGTCTAACGCGCCGGATGCTTTCCAAAGGCTGCAACTGCAAGGGATGGATTACGATTACTCGTGGAATTATCCAGCGAAGGATTATCTAGAGATTTACGAGATGATTCGCCATAAATAGGGAATTCATTCTTTTATAGGAGAGACGTAGCTAGCTGCGTCTCTATTTTTGTGACGTTCTCTCACCCGACGGGTTCGCCCAAAAGCATGAAGGACACTTTGAATTGTGTCAGCGCGATCGCATTGTTCCTTTAGCCTGTAGCTAACTTAGCAGTATCGAATGCAAGGACACAATCATGCAATCAAAATTAGCCGCTATTTCCCTGTCTGTTCTCAGCCTTGGTTTAATGGTCAGTGCAGCCCCCGCCACCGCTACCACCTACACCAGTTCTACCGGAAAAACCGCCGTTGTTCTCAATGAAGGCAGAACGGGAAATGACAACTTCTACTTTACCGAAGTCAATGGCCGCAGCATTTTAGGCGATATCACCATCACCAGCGCCCAATCTAACGGTAACAGCTATCGTTATGAGGGCACCTTCCGCGAACAAACCCTTGGCCCTAGGGCTGGAGATGCTTGTACCGGAACTATTACCATCGTCAGACAACCCATTCCTCGTTCTGCAAACCATAGCGCCCAAGTGACTTGGCGAGTTACGGGTGGCAGACCTTGTGCTTCTATTGGGCAAACCTTTAGCCTCAATTTAACTGAACCCCTGCCTCGACCCGACCGTAATGGCGATTATACCGACCGCCTGGCCAATACTTGGATGAGTCAAACTTCGGGTTTGGCAACTTGGCCAAAATGGCGCGTCACGTCTTCGGATGGGGAATTAAACTGTCGCGTTCAACCCAATGGGCCGATTAAAACCGTTTATCGGGCGGGACGCGATGAGATTTCGGCTGAACTGCGCGGGACGAATGCGATTACCCTGTCCAATGGCGCGCCCTGGATGTTAACTACCCAAGGGTGTTATGTGCGGGCGAATTCGCAGTATATTGCCCCGATTGCTTTACCGCGTTAATCAAGGTTTGGCATAAACGCGACCTTTCCAAGCGCCACCGCGTCCTTGCCAATGGCGCAAGGCTGAGTCTATCGTCATCAGGGTGTACAAAAAGGCGATCGCACTCAGCAATACACTATAAACTGGCGATTGATGATAAAAGCGCAGGGTGGGGATATACGACAGACATAGCAACACCCAAGCGGCTAAACCGACTAGCGTTATCGCCCCATTCCCCATCAACAACCCTCCCAAAAATGCCAAAGGAGGGACTAAATAGATGAGGCTCATACTCACTACTGTACCGACTAACAAAACGGGCGAGTATTCCAGTTGCGTAAAAGCGGTTCGCGCTACCATGTCCCAGAGGGTTTGCAGCGAATCATAGGGGCGCAGGCTGCGGGTTAAATCGCTTAAGCCTAACCAAATTTTCGTTCCGGGTACTGAAGACTTGACTGCTAAGGCTAAGGCACAATCATCAATTAAGGTTTGACGAATGCATTCTAAGCCACCAATCCGTTCTAATGCGGCTTGTTTGATTA